>CAINMH010000170.1 GCA_903850745.1 uncultured bacterium | reverse complement strand
CCTCTTCTTGGGCCAAGACGACAACACGGCGGGCGCGGTCGGTAAACCTCTCGAACATGTCACTCCCCTTCAACCGGACCACTGGAGGGCTCGGCCTACATAGATGCTAACCCTCTTGACCCCCTCGGGCATTCCCGAATGTTCGACGGGCCTGGAGCTGGGAACCGACCGAAAACCTGGCACACACCTAGACGTGGAAATTCTTGAAAATTTCTTAGCACAAATACTTGACTTTAGTACTGGTGTACGGTTACTCTCTCCCCACAAGAACAGCTATTGACTGGTCGCCGCCGTTGGGCGGGGCAGCAAGAGTCAAGGGCACCGGGCTAGGTCGGGACTGATTTCCCGATGGCGCGGAAGTGGAGTCGGGTCATAAAGCCGGCGGACTAGTGAGTTGTCAATCCCCGCTTCCTATCCATGCCCATCCTCCTCTCAGGAGTTGCTTCCGTGCACAACTCGGCTTCCTCACAACATCGGCCCACAGTGGCCGTCGCGTGTGCTGACCTCCGTGACGCAGTTGCCGCCTTGCGGACGGCTGTTGAGGGCGATGCGTTTGGTTGGGCGGCAGATAGCGAGATTGCTGACGCACTGATCGATTTGATCTCCATCGAACGCCAAATCACCGCGTTGAAGGGCGAGGTTGCAGCTCGAGTGTCCGGTGGCAATGCCTTCGCAGAAGCAGGTTTTCGCAATGGCGCGTCTTGGGTGCGTTCACGTACAAATGAGTCACTCGCGGGTGCACGGCGAACCTTCGAGCACGGCGAGTGGATGTTGGCAGTGCCACTGATGGGTGCAGCATGGCGCCAAGGGCTCGTGTCGCTCGCGCACGTGCGCGCCCTGGTTGAGTCGCACGACCGGTTCCCCCGAGTCTCGGCGGCGCTGACTCACTGTGAGGCCGGACTGGTCGAGATGGCCAAAGAACTCGATCCCGCGACGTTCTCCCGAATCCTGCTCGCAAAATTGTGTGAGATCGACCCCGAGGCAGTGGACGATGCGGAGTCCAAGCGCCGCAGGCGCGACGTTGGCCTGCATGTCTCGGCGACGATCGACGGGTTCGTAGTGGTCAACGGCCTGCTTCCTCCCGAGATCGGTCAGCACTTGATCAATTCCCTCGCCTCAGCACGTGACAAGGCTCGCGCGAGTGCCGCAGATGAGCCCGAGCGGTGACGTAGGCGGTGCGCGACCCGTTGTGCAAGTCACTATCGATTCTGAGTCACTGATCGCCCATGGCGCCTCCGCTCCGGGCTGGATCACGTCACTCACCGGGCAGCAGATCACTCCCGTGTCCGCAAGGGCCGTGCGTCGTCTCGCCTGCGATTCAGTGCGTCAACTGCTGCTTCTCGATCCACGGGGGCACCTTGACGCGATCTCGGCACAAGAGCGCGTCATCTCACAACCGATGCGCAAGGCGATCACTATCCGAGATGGCGGTCGATGCAGATTCCCCGGATGCCACCACGCAATTCGCGAGATCCATCACATCATCTATTGGCAACACGGCGGTAGCACAACTACTGGCAATCTCGTCGGACTCTGCAGCCACCATCACCACACGATTCACGACCGCGGGTGGACTCTGTCCGGCGATCCGAATTTTCGGCTCACCTTCAGCGACGGGCAAAAGAGCGAGTCCTACTCCGACCCACCCGCGCACGGACCACCAAGATTTAGTTGAGGACGGCGAGCATGCGCGTATTGCCCAAGGTGTTGGGCTTGACGCGCTCGAGATCAAGGAATTCTGCGACACCGACGTCATACGAGCGCAGAAGTTGCTCGTAGACCTTGGGATCAACCGGGGTGCCCTCTATTG
>CAINMH010000169.1 GCA_903850745.1 uncultured bacterium | reverse complement strand
GCCGCGCCCGTCGTAAACTCCGGGCGGGCCGGTAGCTCGAAGGTCGAGCAGGAGACTTTTAATCTCTCGGTCAGGGTTCGATTCCCTGTCGGCCCATCAACCAGCGGCTGGGCTGGCAGTGCGGGGCAGGCAGACAGCGCGTCCACCCTCTCCGCTCGATCACGACCTCACCAGCAGGGGCCGTTCTGGTGCCACTTCTCCATGAACCAGGTGCAGTTGTCGGAGGCGAAGAGGGTCTCGCCCTTGGGGCTGACGCCGTAGTAGTCGCCCTGGCGCCAGTAGACGAAGTTCCTCGTCGTGTCCCTGCCGATGATCCAATTAATTTGTATGGGGGTGAGCGACTGAATGTAGATCAGGGCGTACACCCAGGGCGAGAACCAGTATCCACCGAGGTCCACCAGTCCGACATTGTTGAACGCGATGTACGGAGCCGGAGGGTTGATTGCAAAAGCCTCAGGTTTAAGTTCGTACGTGCCGATTTCATTCCAACAGGCGCTGAGCCGGCTGGAGTAGATGTTGTTGCAACGCATCCCGCGTGTTGCGGGGGTCGCGGTCCGCATGGTCGACTTCGTGGTCGCGTCGGCGGGCGCCGGGATGGGGGTCTCGGGTTGCACGATCCGAGCCGGGATATCGATGTACACGCTGAGCTGTGTCATCGTCGTCGGCTGGAGTTCGTGTTCGATCTCGTCTGGTGTGGCCGTTTCGACGACGTCATCGACTTTGCCGTCGAGAACGTTCTTGACCCGTGGCGACGAGATGATCTCGGCCTCGAAGCGCAGCGTGGAGTCCTTGCGGGAGCCGTCACGCAGACGCACGATGACTTCGTCGTTGCTGGTGGCGTCGCGCAGCACGGCGCGGGGCGCGTTCGTTTCGAACTGGCCTGTCTCGTCGCCGTACTCGGTCCAGTAGTTCATCAGGTGCTTCGTCGACAGGGTCGCTGTCGTGTCGGACTTGTTGAGCTCGAACACGCCGACCTGATTGGGTACGCCACGCAGCACAAGTTCGTAAAAGCCCGGCTTGCCCGCGATTGGCGTGAACATCGCCGACCTCGCATCCGCAGCGAACAAGAAGTCCGTTGAATCGGATGGTTTCGCCTGCACCCCAGCAGCACCGACCAGCAGCGCCATACTCGCGATCAGACTGGCGACGAGGGCGCCGACACCCCATCGTTTGGCCGAATGAACAGGGTTCAGTTTATGCATTTCGCCAAGTTATGTGAGCCCCGCCGCAACCGCAACCCGCGGCCACACGCAGCGGGGCTAGCCCCGCCACAGACGACTGCATCACATTCCGACCCTTCCGCATCGCTGCGCTTCACCTGCGCCTCGGCCGCTGTCACTTCGATGCGTTCATCCGACGGCATGAGAGCTGCTCCTCGTGATCTCACAGCTACCTGCCGCGGTTGACCGCCATGGCGCCCCTACCGACGACAATCGCGTCCCGGGCCATCACGGCTGGCGCTGCGCGGCCAGCGGCAGATAATCAGTCGCCGGACGGAGCTGCTACGCCTGCCCCGTCATGCTTTGCGCAACGGCCGTGGATGAGGATCATCAGACGATTCGCGGCGAGCGCCAGCAGGAGACCGGCGAAGACGAGGATGAAGAGGTCGACGATCAGGTTCCAATTGAAGAAGACCAGCACGGCTTAGTAACAGCGGCCCCACGGCGACCAAGCCGCCAGGAAGTAGCTGCAGTTATCCGTGGCGTAGTACGTGATCCCGTTTGGATTCACGCCGTAATAGAGGCCGTGGTAGAAGTAGTTCGCGCAGATGTTCGGGGAGAACGCGACGGCGGAGTTCCCGTAGGGATTCCAG
>CAINMH010000168.1 GCA_903850745.1 uncultured bacterium | reverse complement strand
TCAACTCCGACTCAGCCAGCTCCGCAGCCGGTCGTCAAGCCCGCGCCTCAGCCCATACCTGCTCCGGCTCCCGCACCGACGACCCAGGCATCCACCGGTGCCTCCGGTGGGTGAGGTCGCCGCATCGAAAGTGTTGCGTCATGAGTTTCGCTGCATGGCGAGCATCGTGCGTATCCAGATCGTTGACCCTACGAGCGATGCACAGGCACGGGTGCAATCTGCCGAAGGTGTCTTTCGCGATGTAGAAGCGACATGCACACGTTTCGATCCGTCCAGTGCGCTAATGCAGGTCAATAAAGATCCCAAATCCCGGCACGTTGTCTCGCCGCTGCTCTTCGACGCACTCACTGCTGCTCATGAGGCGTATGTACGTACGACAGGTCGATTCGATCCGAGAGTTCTTGACGATCTGGTTCGAGCGGGCTACGACCGCAGTTTCGAATTTGCCAAGCCCGGGGAAGAGGTCGCGGCAACCGTTGAGACTGAGTCTTGGTGGTCACGCTCGCGTCGACGTGAATGGAAGCCCAAATTCGATAAGGATTTGTCTGCTGTCTCGATCGGCAACCGTGCGATCGACCTTGGTGGCATTGGCAAGGGTCTTGCTGTTCGCTGGGCCATGGAGTCCTTGGCTTCGGCGGGCACCGCAGTGTTGCTTGAAGCTGGTGGCGATATCGCGACAACTGGACGTGGTCCTGACGGACAGGGCTGGCGCGTGGCAGTCGAAAACCCTTGGCATGTCGAAGGGGATCCTGCAGTCGTTATTGATGCGTCAGATGCAGCTATTGCGACTTCCTCAATCCGACTGCGCACGTGGACAGTTAACGGTGCGGCCCAACACCACCTCATCGACGCCCGCACGGGTCGCCCCGCTCAGTCCGGCTTGCAGTCAGTGACCGTCGTTTCGAATGACACCGCGTGGGCGGAGGTATGGAGTAAGGCTGCTTTCATCGAAGGCAAAGCGGGCATCCGTGCATTTGCTGACGAACAGCGCCTCGCGATCACCTGGATAGACGACAATGGCAACGTCGGCATCAGCCGGAAGGCGCAAGACAAGGTTGTGTGGAAGGTGTCCCGTGTCCAGCAATGACGCCAGCAATGACGCCAACAATGATTCTGCCTCGCGCGCGCTGGTCCGTGGTGGCGCCACTTTGTTATCTGCGAGCATCACCGGGCTTTTGCTTGGCGCTGGTATCGCGTGGATTGTTGGCAACTCCATGGGCACGTGGCTATTAGCACGTTCAGCGGGCATCACTGCGTACGTATTACTCACAATCGTGACGCTGACTGGTCTGTGGCTTTCGCACCCCAAGCGCTATCGCTGGCGTCGGCCATCTCCACCCACTCGCATCCGCATCCATATTGTGTTGACTGTTTTCACCCTGGTCTTCCTGATCATGCACATCGTTGCTTTGGTGATGGACCCCTACGCAAAAGTTGGCTGGACCGGGGCCCTTCTGCCCTTTGGGTCGGAGTATCGACCTTTACCGGTCACGCTGGGACTCATCTCGGTGTGGGCCGGGCTCATCGCGGGCATTACCGCGGCCTTGGCTGGCCGGATGGGTCGATGGTGGGCACCGTTGCATAAAGCGGCAGGTCTCACATGGGTGCTGGCTTGGCTACACAGTGTTCTCTCGGGTTCTGACACCGCTGTGATTGTCGTCCTCTACATCGTTACCGGAGCGATGGTGCTGGGGATGGCCATCTGGCGTTACTCCGCCAAGACACCTGCGGACGCCCAGGCAGAGTTCCATGCAGAGGTGACTAGGTGATGCTGGTCGACTATTTCGTCCTGTCTGCACCTGCGGGCCAACGTGAGGACTACAACGCACATATTCAACGCAATGGTGTTTTGGAGAGGTGCGATCGTTCTCTGATCGATGCTGTTGCTGAGGTAGCACTCACGGGTCGTGGCGGTGCGCATTTCCCGGTCGCTCGGAAGTGGCAGCCCGTTCTCGAGGCAATGCCCACAGCTGCTCGATTGACAGTCGTGGTGAATGCGGCAGAAGGCGAACCCTCATCTCGTAAGGATGCCGAGATTATGCGGCGCAATCCGCACCTTGTCCTTGATGGTGCGGTTGCGTTGTCACAGTCCTTAGTGACCGGCACCTATGCCGCGGCCGACATTGTGGTGTGGCTCCATGAAGGAGACGACATTTCGTTGTCGTCTATTCAGCGAGCTATGACTGAGCGTGCTTCTCTAGACGAGCCACCGATGCGGGTCATGCTCGCTCCTGCTCGCTATGTCAGTGGGGAGTCGACGTCGGTTATACGCGCAGTGCAGTCTGAACGTCGTACGGGCAAGGCAACTGCTTTTCCACGGTTCACGCCTGATCCCGCCCGCCCCTGGATCCAAGACGATGCCGATGGCAATCCGATTTTGGTGCACAACTGCGAAACCATGGCGCGCATTGGTCAGATCGCGCGGGTGGGCGCGCTCTCTTATCGAGCGACGTCACTGGTCACTGTCACGACACCTGGTGGTTTGCGGGTGCTTGAGGTTGGTCCTGACACAACTTTCGCGACGCTGCTGGCTTCCCTCGGAGTCGTGACGCCAAGCGCTGTCCTCCTCGGTGGTTAT
This sequence comes from uncultured bacterium, assembly GCA_903850745.1. GTDB lineage: Bacteria > Actinomycetota > Actinomycetes > S36-B12 > S36-B12 > CAINMH01. The sequence goes on along the minus strand of CAINMH010000168.1, from coordinate 1,725 downwards.
GGGGGTCAGTGGGTGGAGTGGCTACGCATCGCAGATCTGCCGGTTGACCCCGATGCATTGCGTACGCATGGTCTGTCTCTTGGTGCGGGCATCATCATCCCGTTGGCGCCTGATGAGTGTGGGTTACGTAAGACTGCTGAGATCGCGTCGTGGATGGCCGGGCAGTCTGCGAAGGCCTGCGGTCCATGCACTTTTGGCCTGCCTGCGGTTGCCGAACTCATGGAAAAGATTTCGCACAAGGCCAAGTCTCGTGATCTGCGCGAACTTCGAGAGGTCTGCGGACTCATCCCAGGTCGCGGTGCTTGTCGCCACCCTGATGGCACAGTTCGCATGGTGATCAGCGCACTTGAAGTGTTTGCTGAGGATCTCGACCAGCACAGTCACAAACATTGTCTGGCTCATCCCCGAAAGCACCGCCGATGAATGACTCCACCACTGTCATGACCAACATCGTGCTACGCATCAATCCGCAGGCATGTGATGGCATCGGCATGTGTGCTCACCTCGCGCCCGATCTGATTAGTCTTGATCGATGGGGCTACCCCCTCATCCCGACGAGGGTCCTCGATGTCGAAGAAATATCGCAGGCCACCAAAGCCGTCAAGGGTTGTCCACGAAAGGCGCTGCACCTCAGTGCTGACCAGTAATGAGGCTCTATCTCGGCATCGAACCAGATAATCATCTAGCGTCTAGACCATGAGTTCTCGCTCCGGGATCAAGTTGGTCATCGCTTTGTCGGTCGCCGGTCTCAGTACGGTCGTAGCGATAACGCTCATCGCCGCAGGATTTGCGCGAAACTCGGGGACAACGACTTCGACCCAGGTCACCCCCACCGCCTCTTCTGAACCGTCTACTCCCACACCGACTGCGACGCCGAGTCCGGTATCGACGCAGACGCCCTACGAACAGTTACTCGGTCAGCTGCTCGAGATCGTGAAGGTCGATGGCGCGCAGGCGGCCTATGACTTGCTCAAGTCGGCGTCTGCTGCTGCTCCACAAGCTGCTGCACTTTGTCCGTTGGTGGCCCTGGCGTTATCGAACGTCACGGACACGAACATCGATTGGCAATCTGCCTGCAACTAGCACCAAGCCAGGCAAGTTCTTGGCGTTGGTCGATAGAGGTATGTTTTCGCTCATGACCTCCGCTGAACCCACCATCGCCAGTCATCTCGTCCGTCGGTTCCGTGAGCGAGGAGTCGATCGTGGATTCGGGATTGTGGGCGATTTCGCCCTGCGCTTGTTTGGTGCCCTTGAAGACGAAGGGTTCCCTATCCACGTCACGTGCGATGAACAGGGAGCTGCTTTCGCTGCGGATGCATACGCGCGGCTCCGTGGATTTGGCGTTGCTGCCGCAACCTACGGTGTCGGCGGTTTGAAGATGGCCAATGCAGTCGCTGGCGCTTGGGCCGAGCAGGTGCCCATGCTGATGTTGAGTGGTGCACCCGGAGTGGCCGAGCGCAAGGGCGAACCGTTGCTACATCATCGAGTGAAGGACTTCGACACTCAACTGCGCGTGTTTAGTGATCTGACGGTCATTCAGGAAGTGCTGAACAACCCCCACACCGCAGCAGATCAAATTGACGCAGTGATTTCGCGCATGATCTCCGACCAACGTCCTGGCTACATTGAAGTACCCCGCGACATGGTGGGCGTTGCTATCGCACCACCGTCTGGAGACGTGCAGATTTCGTTGCCTCCGGTGGACAGCGAGCGACTTGCGGCGGC
>CAINMH010000167.1 GCA_903850745.1 uncultured bacterium | reverse complement strand
GCAAGGTTATCCGTGCAGTTCGCCGATGCTCGGTCTTCGTCCGGCAGGATGGCCCCGTGAACAGTTCGCCTATCCGCAGGGTGCTCGTCTATCCGGTCAACGGATACCTCAACCGCCTCCAGGCGGTCGCGAGCGCGGCCCTTCTTGCCCACCGATTCGAGGCTCCGCTCAAGGTGTGCTGGACCCACTTCTCGATGGTGCCGGGGCCGCCTTCGGACACCTTCGCGGCCGATTGGTGCGACGAATTCATCCTCACCGAGGATCAGGTTCGCTCGGAGTTCGGCCTAGGCCTTGATGACGTGCCGCGCTATGTAACGAGCTCACCAGATGGCACCTGGGTCGGGCTTCGTGGGCACGATCGAGGTGAGCAGGCGCTCATGGGCGAGTTGACCGCCGTGCTTGCTTCCGTGGCTGCTCCGGTCGATCTGGTGATCGTCGCGGGTGGAAGCTTCGACATCTCCGACCCAACGTGCGCCGAAGGCGCCTGGTCTGAGTCGTTCCTGATTGCCAAGCGCGACTTCTATCGCGGGCTTTCGCTGAACAGCGCCGTTGAGAGCGCGGCAGCCGAGTTCTCGTCCGATCATCCACTCGGCTACCTCGGGCTCCACCTTCGCTACTCCGATCGGGCCCATCAAGCGCCGACCCCCTGGGCGATCAAGCGAGCCTTGGCTCGGCAGGCCGCTGAGACGGGGCTGACAGACGTGTTCATCGCAAGCGACTCGCCTCGCGCACGCACTGAGTGGAGCCGGCGAGTCGAGGGGATGGGGTTGCGCGCTTGGGACCTCTCCGATTCTTTCGCTGCGCTGGCAGGCGCCACCTCAGCCGGGCCAGCCCTCGGCGACTGGCGGATTCTGGGGGGCAGCACTCGCCTGGTGTTCTTCGCGGAATCGTCCTACTCCGTTGAAGCATGCGTGGCCTCTGGCAGTTGGGGCTCGTCGTCGGCTCTTCCGACCAGCCGTGCGCGTGCACTAGGGCACCGAGTGCTGTCGCACCTACGAGCCGTGGTCACATTTCCGGCTCGACACTGGATGAAGCGAGCCTGACCGGAGGTAGCATTCAATCGTCTCAGGGCACTTGATTGGCTCAAGGGAGCGGCATGCCGCTGACGAGACGGACTCCCTGCCGGACTGGTCGCCGTCAATGAGGTGGTAATCCCAGCGCCTCCCGAGCGGTTCGGCAACCTGTTACGGGAGTGTGACCGTTCCGCAGGGTGGCCGCGTATCCGGCTCCACGACCTGCGACACACCGCGCCATGCGCTTGCCCCGACGGTGGCGTCGAAGGTCGATCAAGGCGTTACGCGACATGCTGAGACCTGAGTTTCCTAACCAGGCACACGCCCTGCATACAGAGGACTCTCCGACTGGGGATACCTCATGCGCACAAAATGCAGAATCGGCAATTCAAAGAATCGCCAGGAAACAGCACCCGCTGCCCCTGAGATGATGAGCGTTATCCCCCATTCACCGATGAGGACGGCAGTTGCCAGTGGCACGCCAACTTGGTCTCCAACGGGCAAGCCCACCGCTACGTACAACCAGATGAGCAGCTGATGCACGAAAACGTGCGCGAAATAGATGAAGTACGAATAGCGGCCGAGAGCCCGAGTTGCTGGCCCAAGCACCGGTAGGCCATTGAGAGCCAGAGCAAGCATGACGGAGAGAACAACGAAGCCCAGTGGCACCCACATGGGCTCCTGCTGTGTCCCGTCGTCGGTTAGGAACATCAGCAGCAAGGCAATGGTGACGAGGAGCAAGCTTCGACGAGTGCTCCTCACCATGGGTGCCGAGGATGGCGCCGACAATCGACGCCAGACGAGATAGCTCACGCCACCGAGTAGAAAGAAGGGCCACGATCGCTGGAGACCGAGGCGCACCCACGCGGCACCGGCTTCGTGAAGGAATGTGCCATCCGGGAACGCACCTGCCAGCCCGCGCGCGAGCAGCCACAGGCCAAAGACCACGATCACCGAGCCCGCGAGCGCGCCGACCCCAGAACGCCGAAGTCGGGCGAAGAGCGCGTAGTGAAGGATTTCGAGTTCGATCGACATACCGCCGACGGGCACGTTGGCCAGAGTCGGCGAGACCCATGAAAGAAACACCGCGAACAGGAGCAAGGAAACGCCAACCGACCAAGATTGCTCGGGAACCCACCCGATCGCGAAGTACAGAAGCACGCACACGATCCACAATGGCCAAATCCGACCGATCCGCCGCGCCCAGTACGCCGAATGGCTGAATGACGAATCGTGCCGATACATGGCGAACATGAGCCAGCCAGAAAGCGCAAAGAACAGCTGTACCCCGTACTGCCCCGCCGAGAACCCTCCTGCGATTTCGGGGGGCAGCGCAAACTTTCCGATTGTGTTGGTCGAGGTACTCAGGGAGTGAGCTCCGACAACAGCCGCGATCGCGACCCCGCGAACGGCATCAAGCGCCGGAATGCGTGCGCCGTGCGAAACGCCAGTCAGAGTCAAACTCACTAATTCTCCCCCCAAAAGCATGTTAGCTTCCAAATCACCTCCGTGTCAGCGATCCTTCGGGAATCCAGATGCCAGCCATGGGGATACTGTCGTGGCTTTGTTCTCCCATTCGTCTTCGAGCGTGTCTTTCGCTCCGTTGCCTCGCATGTTGGGGCGTCCTTCTATGGTCGTCTTGGGTTAGGCATCCGCATGCTCTTCACTGATGACTGGTCCGCTTTGGCCGTCCGTCCCAAGGCCGGCAGCGGCCGAGCATGCAGGGCGCTGCGCGTGCCAGTCGAGGGCGGCTGCGCCGCGCGGAGGTGTCGGCGGGGACGGTCATGGGACCTCTTGGATCCGCCATGCGTCAATCAGGAATGCTTGGTCGGGGTTCAGTGATGGGTTACGGGCGGCATGCGGCGCACTACGAGGCGACCCGAAAAATCCACCGGCCAGTGGCCTCTTCGCTGACGGCGTCCGGATAGTTGTTCCTTGTCCACGCGTCGGCGGTGCTCGTTGAGATCGCCCGCAGCAGCAATGGGTGCTGGCGCACGGACTCTGTTGACTGACTCGCACGAAATTGTTGCGTCGACCATGGGCAACCGGTGCCGCAAACCGAATGGGCACCTCAACTGTAGGCTGCGGCAGTGGATTCCACGGCTCGTGTCTCCGTCATCGTGCCCGCGCTGAACGAGCAGGCGACTATTGCGGTGTGCTTGGCCCGCGTTCTTGAGCAGCCATTTGTTGCTGAGGTCATCGTGGTTGATGACGGGTCGACCGATCGCACCGCGGAGATCGTGTCCCAGTTGGAGGATTCCCGGGTCCGGTTGGTCTCGCACCGGTTGAATCGTGGGAAGGGCGCCTCGATCCGGACGGCCGTGCCGCTCTGCACCGCCTCGTACATCGCTATTCAGGACGCGGACCTCGAATACGACCCTGCGGACTTGGCGAGGCTGCTGGTCCCTCTCGACAGCGGTGAGGCCGATGTCGTGTACGGGTCTCGCTTCCTTCCGACGGGTGCGCGCCGGGCCCTGTACTTCTGGCATTCGATGGGCAACAAGGCGCTCACGCTGGCCTGCAACATGGCCTCGAACCTCAACCTGACGGACATGGAGACCTGCTACAAG
>CAINMH010000166.1 GCA_903850745.1 uncultured bacterium | reverse complement strand
TCATTGGAACCGCTCCACACATATCCAGCCAGTCCAAATTCGCTGCTGTTAGCGATTCGTACTGCGTCGTCAACATCTGAGTAAGGGATGACGCACACGACGGGACCAAAAACTTCTTCGCGCAGAATGGTTGCATCATCAGGAAGCCCAGCGAGCAAGGTCGGCTCCAAAAAGAAGCCATGATCGAGGTTCTTAGGACGGCTTCCTCCTGCCACAACCTCACCACCGGCTGATACTGCGTCTTCGATCATTCCTTCGACTCGGGAACGCTGGTCATGGCTAATCAATGGACCCATAAATGTGTCCAGAGAACGTGGATCTCCAACCGTGACGGCGTTCATGCCTACCGTTGCCGCAGATAGGCACTGATCAAGGAGGGACGCGGGCACCAGCATCCGGCTTGGCATGATGCAACTTTGCCCAGAGTTGAAACAGGCCATCCCTGCCACGACTGGTAGAAACTCGTCGATATTGAAGTCATCAAGAATGATGGCTGCGGACTTTCCGCCAAGTTCAAGGCTGACTCGCTTAAGCCCCTGAGCGGCTGCGGCCATCACTGAACGACCTGTTGCGGTAGACCCAGTGAACGCAATCGCGTCCACCTGCGGATTGCTAGTGAGTTCGACTCCCACATTGACATTGGAGGATGCGATGACATTAACAACGCCTGCTGGGATATCGGTTTCCTCGGCGATCAGTCGTCCAAGGAGGGTTCCTGCCCATGGTGCGAGAGGCGAGGGCTTGATGACCATGGTGCATCCAGCGGCTAGCGCTCCACCAACTTTGGCAAGAATCAGTTCAACAGGAAGATTCCATGGAGTTATCGCAGCGACCACACCAATGGGTATTCGTCGCGAAGATTTTGAGACGATCGCACCTGGAAGACGATCGGCCGGATGCGCCATGCTCCATTCATACGAGCCGAGCAAATCTGAGTAGAAGCCCAGTTTGTCCACTGCGTAGTCGTACTGGTCGGCAAAGGTCATTCGTCGTGGACAGCCGATCTCAGCGATCATGGATTCGCGATACTCAGCCGCATGCCTGTGTAGCGCGTCCTGCAGCTGAACTAGACAGGTCCTGCGAAATTCAGGTGAGTCCCAGATGCCGGAATCAAATGACTGCCTAGCGGCATGAATTGCTTCTTGGGCATCCTCAACTCCGGCATCACATACCGCGCCCAGAAGCTTCTCGGAAGTCGGGTCGACGTTATCAAAGGTGGCACCGGACCGAGCTTCAACCAGACGCCCGTTGATCAGCAGACGGCTTTCTCCCAAGGGTCTGTCGGGAGGGCTGATTGGTGACTCTGGGGCAGGACCGAGAATGGAAAGGAGAAGTTCACTGAGAGACATGGCCGTCACCTTCGGTTGGTGAAGATTCGCTAGAGCGTGGGTCATAGAGACGCCGGTCGGTTGTGGACTCGTAGGCCTTCCCCATCGGATAACTGACCAGTTCGAGGAACAGTCCCCATGGAGTGCGGAAGAAAATGAAGCGTGCTTGTGGACCGGATTCGGGACCGGGCAGATTCATCGGCGTCCCGAGTACGTTGACGCCGGATGCGTGTAGTTGGGCCACGGCTGCGTCTAAATCATCGACATAGAAGGCCACGTGATGGCCGCCAAAATCGCTGGTCGATGGCCAATGAGTGGACTGATCTGGCGACGAGTACTGGAGTAGCTCTATGTTTGTGTTGAAACAACGCACCATAGCGATACCTTCAACGATCGAGTCGGGATGCCGATCGAAATTGATCCGGCTCTGCTCGCCACTGGGACCGTAAGGACCATGTCGAAAGAACTCCTCGGCCCCGAGAACATCGATAAAGAACCGCATAGCCTGATCAAGATCAGGTACGGATAAACCGATATGGTCTACACCCCGCATGCCTAATTGGCTCACACGATCACACGTCCTGCGTTAACGGGCAAGGTCGTACCGGTCACCATTCGGGTCCGTTCGTCCACGAGATAGAGCAGCGTGGAGATGAGATCCTCCGGGGCAGTGATGTGTGGAATGGCCTGACGATTGCGATAGATCTCCAACTGAGATTCTGCAACGCGATCTTCGATATCGGGCGTAAGGACGATTCCCGGAGCGATGCAGTTTACAGTCACACCCTGAGTGCCCAACTCACCTGCGAGCGCACGTGTGAATCCGACAATGGCACTCTTGGTCATCGTGTATGCAGTCATGTTTCGCGCCTGAGCATCCCAGACGACAGAGGACGTGAGGTTAACAATGCGCCCATGACCATTTGCACAAATGTCTTCGACTAAGCCGTGAGTCATCAAATACATGCTGTCTAGATTGACCCTGCTCACTCTTTGCCATAGTGCAAAATCAGTATCGACGAAAGATGCATACGGGGAAATTCCAGCGTTGTTCACCAGAACTCGTGTGGGGGGAAGTCCGTTGCGTACAGCCGCGACAAAGCTGTGCACATCTTGCGGATCCGAAGCGTCTCCGCACACGGTCAGGCAACGTCGTCCAGTTGTCTCGATGAGTTCACGCGTGGCACTGGCATCGTCGAGATCGAGGATTGCCACGTCATGGCCGGCCTCTGCCAGTGCAACTGCGAAATGTTGACCGAGACCACGCGCCGCTCCTGTGACGACGGCGGTGCCGCGTGCTGTGTCAGTGATGCCGGACGACATGGAACCTCACGAAACTGTCATCAACAATGATCTCGGTAAAGGCGACCGGCTCGCCAAGTGCTGTGTAGTGAGTTTCTGCCAGCATGATGTGTGCTGATCCGGGCGGAAGATCAAGTGGGAAATCAGGATCGTCAGGAACGATACAAGCAACAATCTCGACGAGCGCGTGATCGATTTCTCGCCCTGGCCAGGTGCGGCTAAAGGCGAAGATAGAGTCGGAATTTTCGAACTTCTTCCCGTCGAGCATGGTTTTTTGCGTCGCCGCAGAAACATAAGAAAGCGGAATCTGGTCGCGGATATGCAAGGCGGTAGTGCCGTCGGCGAGAAAAGTCTTAGAAGTCTTGATGACTGGAGTGTCCAAAGAGATGTTGAGTTCGTCCGCTGCTTCTTGGGTCGGGCCCGGCTCTAGCCAATATCTGCCGTTGACCTGAACGTCGGCGTAGTCCTTGCTCAGCATGTCGCGGAAACCGATCATGCGCTGCAAGATGATGCTCTCGCGCCCGACATGCGCGCGGATGACTGTGCCGCGTCCCGGTGCCCTGCTTAGCATGCCCAGTCGCTCAAGAGACTGGAGCGCGGCACGGATCGTAGTTCGACTTACGTTGAGCATCTCCGCGAGTTCGGGCTCGGCGGGTAGACGATCGTCTGGGAAACGGCGCTCGAGTATCGCGTCGAGAAGCGCACGCGTTGTTTGCTCGGTGAGTGAACCTTGTCCTACTCGCGGCAGCGAGGCCTCAGTGGTCATGTGGCTCCTTCAAATGGGTCTTTAACGCCGGCCGGCAGCGGTGGCTGCCAAGCACCCATCAGGAGTTGCAAGCACTCGTAGTAGCCGATGAGGATGGTGAGTTCGGTGACTGCTTCGATCCCGAGCACAGCCACGGCCACTGCGGATTCGGCGTCGGTCAAAGCACGTCGGGTGATCAAGGCGTACGCGGTCGTGTGGATCACGGCCTCAGACGAGGAGAACGTTGCCGCCGACCGGCCCGATTTGAGGGCCTCGAGCTCCTCTGACGAGAGGCCGCATTTGGCCCCGAGCGCCTCATGGGCGTACCACTCGTAGTCGCAGGCATGATGGGCAGCGACGGCCAGGATCGCAATCTCGCGGCCCCGATCCGTGAAGGACGTCCGGTACCGAATGGAGGCGCCCAACTCCTGTAGGGGCATCCCTAGCGCCGGGGCAGTCAACATCGCGTTGAAGGGGCCCTCCAAGCGGCCATCTTCGTCGGCCATCTGAAAGACCTTCGCCGCCGAAGCCCGGGGTCCACCGGCGATCGCGTCATAGACGGCCCTTGAATCGGGGGTGAGTTCGTCCGGCCGTGGCCATTCCAAACGCCCGTGCTGCATAGTTCCTCCCTAGGGATAGGAGCATACCCACATTCATGTATTTGTCATACTAATACGAAGTATCTGCTAGCCTGAGGTTGATCTCTGTCATACAGACGACAAAGATGGGCCTATGGAGGAGACGACATGACGATCATTGATCGATCGGCTGAACCCCTGACGGTCTATCGGCGTTCGTGGGGAGACGAAGAAGTTTTCCTGACGGAGATGGACCGCATCTTTGGTCACTGTTGGCAGTTCCTCGCCCATGACAGCGAGATTCCGGACCCAGGCGATTACGTGACGCGCAAGATGGGTCGCGACCGCGTCATTGTGGCTCGAGGCGAAGATGGTGAAATTCGCGTTTTTCTCAATACGTGTCGGCATCGTGGAGTTCCGTTGTGTCGCGCAGACGAAGGCAACTCCTCGCACTATCGCTGCAGCTACCACGGGTGGACCTACACAAACACTGGTGAATTGCGCGGAGTCACATATCAGCCGGACGTCTATGGCAAGAATTTCGACAAGTCTAAGTTTTCGCTCTTTGAGCCAGCGCAGGTCGACAGTGTGTGCGGCTTGATCTTCGCCACGTGGGATCCCGAAGCACCGACGTTGGCGGACTATCTCGGTGATGCGGCCTGGTATCTCCAAGCCATCGTGGGAAAGTTCGACGGTGGCATGGAAGTAGCTGGCACCCCAGTGCGCAATATTGTTCGTGCGAATTGGAAGACCGAGGGGGAGAACCTCTCTGGCGATGGTTATCACACGATGATCACTCATGCGACTGCTCTCGAACTCGGCTTATTTGCCACACCCAAGGATTTGGAAAAGTTAAGCGATGTAGTCAATCCTCGATTCACCGGACGCACAGTCGACTGTGGCAATGGCCATACCGTTCGCGCACAGCGTCTACCGGTCGAGGTTGAAGGGCGCAAGTTCTGGGGATATCCCGAAGATATGTGGGAGCAGTTTGAGCGGAATCTCACGCCCGAACAGGCCGACCTCATGTCTTGTCTTTCGGTGAATCATGGCTCAATCTTTCCGAATATGTCCTTCATTGAGAACTTCAAAACGAACGTGGATGGCCCAGACCTTCATGCTCGCTACATCCGAATCACCATTCGTTACCCGATCTCAGCCACGCATAGTGAACAGGTCTGGTTCTTTCTTCAGCCGCGCAACGCCGATCCCGAATGGTGCCGGCTCTCCTCGCTTGCGTATCTGCGGACAAACGGACCTTCGGGGATGTTCGAACTTGATGACACCGAGAATTTCGTCGGCATTTCGGAAGCCTCAGTGGGCGACTACGCGCGCACCAAGCCAGTTGATTACCTTGGTGGTCTGCACCACAAACTGACGCCACCTGAGGTCGGCTGGCCGGGACGCGTGGTCGATGGTGATCGAACCGAACACACCTTGCGGGCGTTCCATCGACGCTGGAATGAACTCATGAAAGTCGACGAGGCGGCTACCCCTTCGATAGAGGTATGAACCGATGACATCCATGCCCGTCACAGCGACTTTTGCTTCACTTGAGGTCCATCGTGAGATGGATCTTTTCCTCGCGCAAGAAGCCGAACTTGCGGACTCACGTAGGTACTGGGAGTGGGCGGAACTCGTTGAAGACGATTTCACCTACAAGGTTCCGGTGCCCCGTACTCCTGACAGTCCTTTTGCCCCTCACTACGACGATCGCGTCATGTTCATCGACGAGTCAAAGTGGTCGTTAGAAAACCAGTGGTTCAAGCGACTTGACCCAGACATCTATGAGTTGTCATGGGCGGAGAACCCGCCCGTTCGCTTTCGCCATTTCGTCACAAGCATCCGTGTTCGTACCACTACAGAGTCCGATCGATATGACGTACGAAGTAATGTGATGTTGATTGGCGTGCGGCAATCGGATATGCCAAAGTACATAACTGCCGAGCGGTTCGACATCATTGTGCGGCGTCCCGAGGGCTTGCGACTTGCCTCGCGCTGGGTTGTTCTCGATGAGACGCTCATTGACTTCCCACAGTTGCGGATTCTCCTGTGACCGAGGGCCCCGATTTCTTCATCATCTCCAATGAATTCACTACGGTGACTGTTCGCAAAGTTCGCACCCGCAATGGCGAACGCCTGGAGATCCGTTCAGCTGCGCAGGAGCGTTCGATCACTCTCGATGCCATCGCGTTGGAAGCGCTCACGTGGTCCAACGCTCTTGAGGTGGGAGAAGGACTTTCTACTCCGATGGGGCCTGAGGACAATGAAGGTGACCCAGCGTGAGTGGCGTGTTATTGATCTCCGAACCAACGCGGGGTCTAGAGATTGTCCGCGACCTCGCAGATGAGGTTGCCAATAGCACCCTAGTCTGGTTTGACGATGCTGCTCTGCGGCACGTGAGCGATGGACTCCATGAGCAGGGGTGGGATGCTCTTGTGTTGCGTACTGATGATGAGGGATTCAGTGGCGCAGCGATGGGACACCGAGTTCAGTTGCACGGAGTTGCCGATGTGGTAGTTCTTGTGGCTAATTCAGGCGATGACGTCGCCGACGCAGTCAGACTGGGTGCGATGGCCCTCAAACACCTTCCGCACGAGGTGCCGGTGCTCTTAACCGGCAGTGCAACTTCTGAGTTAGAAAGTGCCTGGGCCCCCGTTGCCGAGGAGATGGAAGTAGTTCAGACCGCACTCGCGCCGGCACTAGAGCTAGCAGCGATGTGCCGAGGGGCGGGCAAGTCCGCCAAATGGGAAGGCTGAGTCGAATGGCTAAGTACGGTCGTGGCGAGGCGCGTGAATGGGCGCGCACCCATCTGCAGGGATGCGCTGGATGTGTGCAGCCGACATTCACTTCGGATCTGACGCGCCTTAACGAGACGGCGATTCGATTCGACGTCAACAAGGAGAAGGAGCATGGCATGTCAGCCGTGCTCATTGTCTCTGAGGCGGGCACCACTCTTGCGGAGATGGAGGAGTTCACTCGTATCGTCGTAGAGGAAGCCGGTTCTGATCTTGTCACGATCTTGCAGGCGTCCCAGCCCACGCTAGAAGACACCGTGGCTTCAACTCTTGCAGCTGCGGCGCTGGGTGTTGACTTGGTGATGCCTTCTTATCCGCTGTATTTCAATCCACCGTCAATCGACGCCGTCTTCGATTTCACGAAAGCGATCGCTGAAGCAGGCAATTTAGGTCTGCTGATCTTCGCTATGGACCAGTGGAACTTTGGTCGACTGCACCCCGCCGGATTCCCCATCTCGTTGTTAGAACGTATGGTGAATGAAATACCGGAGGTAGTCGGCATCAAGAATGAGGTCGGTGGACCGGGTGTCGGTGGTATCGCAGCTGTTTTTGAGCGATTCAACGACGAAGTTATTGTGACGGACCCACTGGAGTTCAATGCGCCCGCGTGGGTCAGCAACTACGGCATGAAGTTCATGGGCACCTCAAACTACGAGTGGATGGGCCCCAACGTCCCACGGATGCTTGCGCTTCTGAGCGATCCAGCAACGTGGGATGAGGGCATGAAGCTGTATTGGCAGATGGCGCCAGCCCGGCGTGCACACGCAACCGTGTGCACGCCGCTGGTCGCCAACACCGGCTTGGTGCCTCGTATGCACTGGAAGTACCAAGCGTGGCTCAATGGCTACAACGGTGGGCCGATCCGTCAGCCCCACATGCGTATCAGCGCCGCACAGATGGGCCAGTTGCGTTCCGCTGCAGTCGCATCTGGCCTAGACGTGACGAAAGACGACGACGTCCTGTTCTATGCAGGAAGGAATCCAGCGTGAACGATGTTCAGCCTGTGATCCTGCTAGGTCCAGATGATGTGGATGCTTTGGCCACATCGGCCGTAGGTCTTGCTGCGGCGGCCGAAACTGCTCGTCTGTGCGGTGAAGGAACCATCAAGACCGGTCGCGTACAGGTCATTGGTGATATGTCGTGGATGCGCATCATGGCTGGGCTGATCGACGATCTTGATCTCCTTGGCTATAAAGAATTTCACCGAGTGGGTCAGCGAGTTCGCTATCACGTGCATCTATTCCGTCAGTCAACGGGCGATCCGATCGCAACAATCGATGGGCGACGTATCACCGGATTGCGTACTGCCTCACTGGCGTCTGTAGCCGCCCATCATTGGGCAGGGACCACACCTCAGCGCGTGGGACTCATCGGTAGTGGAGAAGAGGCGAGGGAAGGCCTTCGGGCGCTCGTTGGCGCTATCAACGTGTCGGAGGCATTCGTATATAGCCCCACGCCAGCCAATCGTGAGGCTTACGCCAAAGAGATGACCGTGGAGACGGGAACGAAAGTCACCCCAGTCTCTGAACAGAGTCAGGTGATGAATTCGTGCGATGTTTTGTATGTCGCAACTTCTTCACATAACGAGCCGTTCCTGTCAGGTGACGAGCTTGGATCGGTGCGATTCATCGCGGCTATTGGATCCACCATGCCCGTGCATCGTGAGCTACGAGGTGGAGTTTTTCTCGCGTGTGACGAAGTTGTTGTCGACACCATGGATGCCACCCACGAGTCGGGCGATTGCATCGAGGCCACTGAGCTTGGCTGGGATGCCACATCGGCAATTACCCTCGGCAATTACCTAATGCGTCCTCCTCTACCCGCTGCCGAGGGCCGGACGTTGTTCAAGTCGATTGGCAGTGTGGAGCAGGATCTTGTTTTGGCTTACTACCTCGCTCAGGAAGCTATTCGAACTGGGCGGGGCACCGAAATCACTGATGTCGCATCCCTGCGCATCATGCGCTGACGAAAGGAAATGAAATGAAGATCGTCGACATGTCCCACACTTGGGGCATTCATACGCCTGGATGGGTCGGCTACCCCGGATGCCAGATCTATTACACCCAGACGTTGCAGACGAATCGCATCGTGTCGCAGCGCATCGAGACCAGTCTGCATACGGGCACACATCTTGACGGCCCAATTCATGCCGCCGATGGAGGCGCCGACATGGCGTCGTTGCCGCTGACGAAGCTGATCCACGAAGGCGTAATTGTCGACGTATCAGATCGCGTTGGCGACTGGGACATCATCACGCCCGAGATGATCACCTCAAAGGTAGAGGTGAAGAAGGGCGACATCCTCATCATCCACACCGGATATCACAAGTACTACACGGGCCAACCACAACAAGATCTCGTGCGCTACTTCACGATGCATCCTGGCGGTGGCCTGGAGTTGGCCAAGTGGATGATGGAGATGGAAATTCAATGGTGGGGAATCGACGCCGGATCAGGTGACCATCCGATGAACACCACGATCCGCCACATGCGTCCCGATATCGCTAAGCGATTCGAAGAGCATGTAGGAATGACCTGTCTTGAGTACTTTGGTGAATACGAGTACACCCATCACCTTTCTGGCCGGCGCATCAAAGAGGATCTCTTCCCGATGCACCATCTTGCATTCCCTCAGGGCTGCATCCATGCTGAGAATGTGGGCGGCGACATTGAAGCGGTTCTGAATCAGCGCTGCATCATTGGCGCATTCCCTTGGAAGATCGAGGGCGGTGAAGGTTGCCCTTGTCGCATCATGGCGTTCTTCGATGTCGGTCCCCTAGAAGTTATTGACGCAATTGCGTCAGGCGACTTCGTGCGGCCCGAAGCCGTCCACACTCGCTATCCGCACAACGTGACGTCGACTCGGACCTACTAGGTGCGTTCGTTCACAGTGGCCGCGGTCCAGTGCGCTTCGGCGTATCTGGACCCGGTCGCTAACGCCAGTCTCACGGAAGGACACATCCGAGCGGCAGCCGCACAGGGTGCTCAGCTCGTAGTTCTTCCAGAACTGGTTGCTTCGTCCTATGCGCCCGGCGCTGAGAACTTCACCGATCTCGCTGAGTCAGCGAGTGATCCGGGACATTGCCTGTCGACGTGGATCCGGCTCGCTGCTGAGCTGAATGTGGGCGTCATTGCTGGATTTTTGGAGAGAAGCGGTGACCAGATATTCAACTCAGCAGTGGTGGTAGACCCTAAGGGTCAAATTCTTGACGTCTACCGCAAGTTGCATCTTTTCGGTGCAGAACAGAATGTCTTCATTCCCGGAGACCGTGGTCTTCCCATTGTGGAGATCCATGGTGCACGTGTCGGGGTACAGGTGTGTTACGACCTGCGTTTCCCCGAGACACTTCGCATTCTGGCTTTGCGTGGTGCAGAGGTCGTGGCCGTTCCAACTGCGTGGACTGGCGGATTCGATAAGGCAACGCCGGCCGATGGCCGAATTGGTCAGGTCGACGGAGCGCTCGTACAGTCGAACCTCAATCAACTGTTTCTGGTTTGTGCTGATCAAGTCGGTAAAGCTGATCAAGTCACCTTTCTTGGGCGCTCAATAATCACGACTCCGTATGGTGAGGCGGTAGCCGGTCCCCTCTCGCCGACGGATGAAGCAATTGCCGTTGTGAAAATCGATCTCGATGACGTCCAGCGTGCGCGCCATCGAGGTCCAGGAATTGATCCGTTCGAGAATCGCCGCACAGATGTCTATGCCGGTGATCTTGGATATCAAGAACCCGTAAAGAACCCGTGGTGAGGTGCTCATGAATTGTCGAATTACTAATGTCCGCTACGTAGCGCTGGGCGTTCCGAATCTCGCTGAGCAGGTGGAGTTCTATCGCGATACGTGGGGACTCGTCGAACGGGAGTCTGGCAAGGACGTCGCCTTCATGGGCACGGTGAGCAGCACCGATCCGTACGTACTTCGGTTGCGCAAGACTGAGTCAGAGCGCGTCGACCTGGTCTCATTTGCCGTACCGACAGCAGCGGATGTGGATGCCTATGCAGCGGATTTCCGCCGCAGGGGCATCGAGATCATCTCGGGGCCGGGGCTTGTCGACCTGCCTGGAGGCGGTTATGGGCTGCGCATCTTTGACCCGGAGGGTCGCACTCTGGAAATCGCCGCTGAGGTTGAGCCGGTCGCAGCGCGCGCTCTTCTTGAACGTGAGTGGATGCCCGGAAAGCTTTCGCATGTGGTCTTGAATACGCCCGACCTTGAGGGCATGATCGCGTGGTACTGCGACGTGCTCGGAATGCGTCTGTCTGATCGATTGGCAGATCTAATGGGTTTCCTGGCGGTGGATAGCCACTGGCATCATGCGCTGGCCCTCGCTCGCGGCGCTTATCCCTCGATCAATCACGTCGCCTACGAAAGTCGGGGGATTGATGAATACATGCGCGCCAGCGGCCGTTTGATGCGTGCGGGTGAAAACTGTGTATGGGGGCCAGGTCGCCACGGGCCAGGAGACAACACATTCTCTTACTTCCAAGATCGTGGCGGCTTTGTTGTCGAGTACACCACGGCGTTGCAGTACATCGAAGATTGGTCGACTTGGGTTCCCACCGTGCATCCGACAATTCCAGAATGGTCGGACCAGTGGGGCACGGCCTGTCCGAGACAGGCTGAACCATTCTTGGGTCCGCGTGACTCGGGACTATTCGTAGCACCACCCTTCTAGCCACTCACAAGGAGTCCCCATGAAAATCACCATTGATCTAATGGCTTGCAAGGCCTATGCAAACTGCCTTGTCGAGGCACCCGATGTTTTTGATTTCAGCGAAGAGACAGGCAAAGCCATTGTGCTGGAGGATGGTGTGCCGAATGCGTCGATCGAGGACGTACGCCGTGCGATTGATGCGTGCCCGACGCATGCAATCTCTGTCGTGGAGTAAGCGAGAAATCTTTCTCGGTGCTTCTCCGGCTACTCGCTGATGCGCAGCAAAATCTTGCCGGTAGTCATCCGACCTTCGAGTCGTCTGTGTGCTTCTGCAGCATTGGCCAAGGGAAAAACTTCGGAGACGTCGGCCGATAATTCGCCGGTGGATGCGTGTAAGAGGACGTCTTGCGCGCGGGCAAGCCACTCGCTAGGAGCGGACGAATAGTCCCGTCCGGCCGTACGTGTGACGTAAAACGAGCCGGCTCCTAGATCTCCTGGGACGATCGGGGAGATCGGACCTCCTGCGGCTCCGTAGAGCACGCAGATGCCACGTGGGCGAAGCATCGTGAAGAAGCGACTTACATCTCCACCACTTGCATCAAATACAGCGGCGACTCCGCCGGGAGCAAGAGCGCGAACCTCCCCATTGAGATTTTCGGAGTCAGTCAGAGTGTGATGAGACCGGGTGGCACCTGCTTTTGCGCTTGAGCTCACCACACCGATGACATCGACACCCCGGGCTTGCAGGAACTGGGTGAGCAACAGCCCGACTCCACCGGCAGCTGCTGTGACAAGGGCAATGTCGCCAGGCTGGAGATCTGTCGTGTCTGTGGCAAGGTACTGCGCAGTGACTCCTTGCATGAGTACGCCAGCGGCTGCGGTATCGCTGAGCGCGTCTGGAACTGGCACAAAGAATTCAGCGGCACCCTGGACGTGAGATGCGTAGCTGGAGTTCACCTTGCTCCAGACCACTCGCTGTCCCAATAGATCGGCGGATACTCCGTCGCCCACTGACTCAACAATCCCGATACCTTCGACTCCGGGAACTCCATCTGCGGGTAGGGGCACGTCACCTCGGCGTTGCATCACGTCCCAGAAATTGACCCCAGCGAGGAGGACCCGCACGCGGAGCTGGTTGGCAGCAAGATCTCCCAAGGGGATCTCCGCCAGTTCGAGAACTGCTGGCTCACCGGGGGTCGCTGCGCGAGAAACAGTGCGTGTAGAGGTCACACCGGCGACGGTAGCACCGCACTGACTCGGATAAATGTGCGCCATCTAGGTGTTTCGACAAGTTCTCGATCGAAACAGGGGAGACTAGTGATGTGTCTCTTGCTGGTCGGCCGCAGCGATACGCCAACCAGGCGCTCAGTGCGGGCTTTGCCACCACAGCGCTGATCGTACTTTCTCTCAATCTGCGCCCCGCGATCGTGAGTTTGCCACCGCTGACGATAGATATTCAGCGAGATCTCGGGTGGGGCAATGCAGCGATTGGACTCATCACGTCCATCCCGATCCTCTGTATGGCGATTCTCTCTCCCGTCGTCCCCCGCATTGCGGCTCGATGGGGACGCGTTCCCACCACGACGGGCGCCTTGGTCCTAATCCTGTTGGGGAGTGGCCTGAAACTCTTTGCCGACACCATGCCGGTGCTATTGCCTATCAGTGCCGTTTTTGCGGGTCTAGGCATCGCCATCGGCGCCGGGTTGGCTCCCGCGTTTGTGCGGGAGTGGTTCCCCAACCGCATTGGCCCAATGACTGGGCTGTACTCAGCCGCACTGATCTTTGGCGCGGCCATTGGATCGGCTGCTTCGGTGCCTCTCATGAATCTCACAGGCTCCTGGGCGGAAGCGATGGCCTCTTGGTCAGCCCTGGCTTTTGCGAGTGTTCTCCTGTGGATACTCGTGTCGATACGCCAACGCAGACACGACGCAGCACAACCAGCTGCACCACCAGTCATTGCGAAAGGCCTCCCTTGGCGGAGTCCTTTGGCGTGGACTCTTGCCGGCTATCTCGGACTAAATGCATTCATCTTCTACAGCCTGCTGGCCTGGATGGCGCCATCATTTAGTGAGCGAGGTTGGACGCAGCAGAACGCAGGCTTCTTGCTTGCACTATCGAGCATCGCACAAATGTTTGGCGCCTTGGTGTTGCCGCGATTTATGAACAGATTTGCGAGTAGACGCACCTTGTTCATCATGGTGATGGCTATGGGCATTGTCGGGACCCTAGGTGTTGGCTTTATTCCGCAGATAGCACCGTTGGTATTCATCAGTATTCAAGGAATCGGCATAGGCGGCACATTCGCACTTGGGATTGCTCTATTGAGCGAATATTCGGCCACACCTGCTGACGCCGCTCGTCTTACCGCTCTGACCTTTTTGGTGTCGTACATTCTTGGCGCACTTGGTCCGGTGCTCATGGGAATTCTGCTTAGCGTCCAACATTCATGGGAATTACTCTATGGAATTCTGGGAGTGCTGCTGATCTGCCAACTGCTCTTAGCGCTGCCCTTAAAACGTGGGCTAACCGTCAGCTAAAGGGAGTCGCCTCTCAATTAAGGCGCGAGAAGTTCAAGGTTGAAAGAGCCCGACGCCCCACTAATTGTCACGCTTGCCTGCGCACCTGAATCGATTGTGTTCCAGGTGGCATTGATACGCCTGAATCCGGAGGTGGAGGGGAAAGTCAGAGCGCAACGGAGGTTGCCGTTGGTGGCGTTCCACGTGATCCAGCCGGTCATCGGTAAATCGCTGACGAGCCTGACGTCATCAAGGGTGAATTCGACCTTTGGATATCCGGCATAGGTCCAAGTTCCGCCGCGTAGGCCGGAACCGAAATTCTCTGCTGATTGGAACCAACGATCGACAATGTCGGCAGCTGTGTTGACGGCTGTCACGGCAAGCCGATTGCGCGTCGTGTCGGGCGTGCCTGGGGGAAGCTGTGTCTTGGAGTACGTGATCGGGTAGCGGCCGACGGCCCGCACTGCGGGCACGTTCTGCGCGCACTGGGCGATCGCCTCTGGGATATCTCGTGAACCATGGCGCACCACGTAGCGAACGAGGGTTGCACCACAACTCGTTGATCCTGCCCCGCCAACCACGTGTGTGGAATTTGCGACCACTATGTGGGTGGAGTTCGGGAACTGCGCCTTCACCATGTCGCCCTCGGCAGCGGAGGTGATGCTGTCGAGTTCCCCGGAGAGGATCAGAGTGGGTACCTCGGGATACACACCGGCAAGGGGACGTGGTGGCCCGGCTGGATTAGTGGTGGAAATTGGCCAACGAAGGCACAGATCCGGCGCACTCCAGCCAGAGCGGTTGTAGTCGCTGATGCTGAATGGCGCGTAGATTCCTGGGCGATTCTTTTCCATTCGAGAGATTGCATTCTGGTACTGCCGGATTCGCCGGGCAGGTGATGCTGACATGTCGTACATCTGAACGTAGTCATGGCAACTCACCGCAGTGTCAAGCCCCGCGCTGAAGGCTCGCGGGTTACTGAGCCATGAACCCGTATAAAAGAACTCGGCATAGAGCCGAGCAAGTGGGACCGCATCAGCGTCTAGAGCTGCACGAACTGCGGCAGTGAATTCACGAAACATAGTAGTGCTGTATGTCGAATTGAAAGCGATAGCAGTCAGACCGGGCGCGGTCAGGGTGACCTGATGACGCGCACCATCTCCACCCGGAGCCCAGACAGTGAGCGGCTTCTTCCGCAATATTCTTACGAGATTGGTAAGATCTCGAATCGGTCGTGAAGTTGCAGACGCACACAATGGACTACGTGCACACGTCACAATTAGCGCATTTCGTAGGGTGGGGCCCTGCGTCGGATACCACGCGCTTTCGCCAAAAACCGGATAAGCACCATCGAGGATGAGCGATCGCAACTTGTCGGGATGACGTCCGGCGAAAACCTGAGCGAAAAATGTGCCGTAAGAGTCGCCGTACATGTCAACAGCTCCTAGGTTCAGAGCATTGATAATCGCGGCCAGGTCATCGGCGGATAACGCCGACCCATAGAGATTCGCATGATCTCCGAGTGATCGAGCGCACTTGGCCGCTTCACGATCAATCGACATTGTCCCGATCTCGAGTCCGGGGCAGTTGATGGGCTCACTGCGGCCGGTGCCGCGTTGGTCGACAAGAAGCATGTTGCGGCGGTCGAGCAGAGTTCCGTACATCTCGGCAAACCACCAGGCTGATCCAGTCGTGCTGTAACCGGGGCCGCCTTCATGCGGCACGACCGTGCCAAGGGCAGGTCGACTGGTGTCTCGAGCCGGAACAAATGCGAACCCGACGCTTATCGTGCCGGTCACCGTCCCTGCGGGGTCCCACGCACGATCTAGGTGTCCGCACAGGGCCCCTGGATAGACATCGCAGGGGATCAGGCGTATCCCGCTTGTGGCCGCTGGCGCTTGGGGGAGTGGTGCAGCATTAGCCGGCGCGAGACCTGCGAAAGTGAACAAAGCGCTCACAGCCACAATGAGTCGTCGCAGGTTCATGCCACCACTATGACGCGAAAGCCCGCCCGATGTCACTCGAAGCGGCGGCCTTCGGACGCCATAGCGACTAGCCCAGCAGTGGGCTCGAAGCGCTCGCCGTAGCGCGCCGCGAGCGCATGCGCACGCGCCACGAAGCCGACAACGCCGCCGGAGTAGCCATTGACGAACTGGAGTACGCCACCGCTCCACGGCGGAAAGCCAATACCGAAGATCGAGCCAATATTAGCCTCAGGCACCGAACGCAGGACGCCTTCCTCGTAACATCGAACACTCTCGAGCACCTCAGCGAAGAGCATGCGTTCTTTGACGTCGTCGAACGACATCTCGGTGTTGGTGCCGCCGAATTTTGGCACAAGCCCGCCCCAGAGACCCAGGCGTTTGCCATCGGAATAGTCGTAGAAACCGGCCCCTGCTCCGCGGCCTCCACGACCTGCATCGTCGACCATGTAGTTGACGACATCGAAGGCTGGGTGCTCGCCGAGTGGCTTTCCAGCAGCTTCGGCACCTCGCCGAGTTTCGGTATAAATGCGCTGCCCGAGCAGGATGCTGATTTCGTCGAAGAGTGCGAGCGGCCCGGTGGGATAACCCGATTGCAACGCCGCTTGTTCAATGGAGGGCGCTGGCACTCCTTCGGCAAGAAGGGCAACTGCTTCCCCCATAAACGTCATGATGACTCGCGAAGTGAAAAATCCACGACTGTCGTTCACGACGATCGGTGTCTTCTTGATCTGCAGGGCAATGTCGATTGCCTTTGCGATAGTGGCATCAGACGTCTTTTCACCAACAACAATCTCGAGCAGTGGCATTTTGTCGACGGGCGAAAAGAAGTGCAGTCCGATGAAGTCCTCAGGGCGTGTAACGCCAGTTGCCAGATCGGTAATCGGCAAGGTTGAGGTGTTGCTACCGAGAAGTGCATCAGGTGCGAGATATTGCTCAACCTCGCTGTAGACCTGCTTCTTCAGATCGGGATTCTCAAACACCGCCTCGATGAGTAGGTCCGCACCTTGCGCGTCTGCAGCATCGATGGTGGGGTGAATCCGAGCAAGGATCTCCGCACTTGCCTCCGCCGTCATTTTGCCGCGTGAGACCGCTTTGTTGAGCAGTCCGGTGCTGTAGGCCTTGCCCTTCTCCGCCGCCTCAAGTGATGTGTCGCGGAGGATGACTTCCATACCTGCCCGCGCGCAGATATAGGCAATTCCTGCGCCCATCATTCCAGCGCCCAAGATAAGAATCTTCTTTGCGCGATACTGCTCGAATCCGGCTGGTCGCGCACCGCCCTTGGTGATGTGCTGAAGATCGAAGAAGAATGCCTGGATCATGTTCGAAGAGACCTGACCAGTCGCAAGTTCGACGAACAACTCGGTCTCGATCTTCTCGGCGGTAGCAATATCGACTTGGGCACCTTCCACCGCGGCCGCCATGATGTTCAGCGGTGCTGGCATGGGCGCACCCTTAGTCTGCTTGCGTAGATTGGCCGGGAACGCGGGCAGGAACTGCGCGAGGCTTGGTGAGCTCGGTGTGCCACCGGGCATCTTGTAGCCCTTGACGTCCCATGGCTGTGAAGGGGCTGGATTGGCTGCGATCCAGGCACGTGCTGCCTCGTGCATGGCTTCCGGTGTCTCTGCAATCTCATCCACGAGTCCGACCGCGAGTGCCTCAGCAGGCTTACGTCGTTGTCCTTGGAGGAGCACTTCCATGAGTGCCTTCTGTAGACCGAACATTCGTGTAGTCCGTACGACTCCACCACCACCTGGGAGGAGACCGAGAGTGACCTCGGGGAGTCCGATCTCACTGCCCTTGGCGTTGAGCGCAACGCGATGGTGACATGCGAGAGCAAGTTCAAGGCCACCACCGAGTGCTGCCCCATTGATCGCGGCGACTACCGGCTTGCCCAGCGTCTCGATGCGGCGCAGTTGTGCCTTCAACTGATCAAGTAGAGCCTTTACTACCGGACCATCCGCAGGTGAGGCTTGAATAATCATGGCCAGATCTGCACCAGCGAGGAAAGTCTTCTTTGCACTCGTAATGATGACTCCGCTGTAAGAGTCTTTTTCTGCTTCGAGACGATCGACTGTCTCGCCGAGTGAGTCAAGGAACGTCTGGTTAATTGTGTTTGCTCCGCCATCGGGATCATCCATAGTGAGGACAACGACACCGTCGACGAGATCCCAGCGAATCATGTTCGTTGACATGGACAAGTCTCCCTACAACCGCTCGATTATGGTGGCAAGACCCATGCCGCCACCGATACACAATGTGATGAGGCCGTAGCGGCCGTTCGTACGCTCGAGTTCATCGAGAGCGATGCCGAGGATGATTGCACCCGTTGCACCGAGCGGGTGTCCCATGGCGATTGCGCCACCGTTGACGTTGACCTGATCGATAGACAGGTCCATATCCTTCATCCACTTTAAGACGACGGCAGCAAAAGCTTCATTGAGTTCCCACACGTCGATGTCCTTAGCCGTAAGACCTGCGGCTTTCAGTACCTTCAGGGTGGCGGGTGTCGGTCCCGTGAGCATGATGGTGGAGTCAGCACCGCTGACGGCGGTGGCGACTACACGCGCACGCGGCACCATCCCGAAGTCCTTGCCCACTTGTTCGTTTCCAACGAGGACGAGGGCAGAGCCGTCGACAATTCCTGATGAGTTGCCCGCTGTGTGCACGTGGTTGAGACGCTCAAGTGTGTGGTACTTCTGGAGCGCGACTGCATCGAAGCCGCCCATCTCTCCCATCATGGCGAAGGAAGGCGTGAGAGCACCAAGTGACTCCGCAGTGGTCTGTGGGCGCATGAACTCGTCGTGATCGAGCAGGATCATGCCGTTGCGGTCACGTACCGGCACGACAGACTTGGTGAAGTGGCCACTGCTCCAAGCCTTAGCGGCACGTTGCTGTGAGGTCACTGCGTATGCATCGACATCGTCACGCGAGAAGCCCTCAATCGTGGCGATCAGATCCGCACTGACACCTTGCGGGACGAAATAGGTATCCCAAGAGATTTCTGGGTCCATCGCCCACGCGCCGCCATCAGTGCCGATGGGTACGCGGCTCATCGACTCAATGCCACCGGCAATGATTAGCTGGTCCCAGCCCGCGCGCACCTTCTGAGCCGCGAGATTGACGGCCTCAAGACCCGAAGCACAGAACCGGTTGATCTGAGTGCCGCCGACAGTGTCGGGGAGTCCGGAGAAGATTGCCGCTGTCTTGGCCACGTCAGCCCCCTGGTCGCCAACTGGGGTCACGCAGCCCAGGATCAGGTCATCAATGGCGTTGGGGTCCATACCGGAGTGACGAGCCTGGAGTTCATGGATGAGCCCGGTCACCAAAGAGACCGGTTTGACGCCATGAAGGGACCCGCCCTTGCCTTTGCCACGCGGGGTACGGATGGCCTCGTAGATATACGCCTCGCCCATGGATCCTCCAGCCCTAAATGCGGGAAACTCAAGTTACTCAACGGTAACATAGCCGAAATTCTATCTGCCCTCACCCCAACCGAGGGCAGATTCGCCACTAGATCTCGTAGCGTAGGCCTCCCATGGAAGGTGAATTATGAACCCCGCAGGCCTCTTGGCCCTCCTCGCTGAGGAGACGGCCACCTACGAATCTCGCACCCCACAGTCGCGACGGCTATTTGGAGAGGCCGACCATCTGTTTGGCCGAGTGCCGATGACGTGGATGAACAAGTGGGCGGGCGGCTACCCGATCTATCTCGCGCAAGCACATGGCAACCGAATCGTGGATGTCGACGGACACGAATACGTCGACTTCGCGCTGGGTGACACCGCGGCGATGGCCGGGCACTCGCCTCGTCCCACGATCGACGCCGTCCAGCGCCGTATCGCAGAGGACGGTGGCATCACCACGATGATGCCCAGTGCCGATGCGGAGTGGGTAGCTGCCGAACTCACTCGACGGTTTGGTCTGCCGCTGTGGTCATTCACACTGTCAGCGACTGATGCCAACAGATGGGCACTGCGCTTGGCCCGCATGGCGACTGGCAGATCCAAAGTCCTGTCGTTCGCATACTGCTATCACGGGTCGGTCGACGAAACCTTTGCTGTGCGAGATGGACAAGGGCGAACGGTGATTCGTTCCGGTGGAGTGGGTGCGCCCATCGAGATTTCCCAGACGAGTAGATCCGCGGAGTTCAACGATCTTGCTTCGGTCGAAGAGGCATTGCGCCATGGTGATGTGGCTGTATGTATTACGGAGCCAGCACTCACCAACATTGGGATAGTGCTCCCAGAGCCCGGCTTTCTTGAAGGCTTGCGTGAGCTGTGCACTCGCTATGGAACCTTGCTTCTCATTGATGAGACGCACACGATCTCTGTCGGACCAGGGGGTGCCACGACTTCGTGGGATCTCGTGCCTGACATCTTCGTTATCGGCAAGAGCATCGGCGGTGGAATTCCTACTGGCGCATATGGCATCACTCGCGAATTAGCTGACCGAATTAATACGCATGCAGAGGCGGACCTCATTGATGTGGGCGGAGTCGGTGGAACGCTTGCCGGCAACGTGCTCACGACTGCTGCAATGCGAGCAACGCTAGAAGAGGTTCTTACACCTCCAGCCTTCGATCACATGATCTCCCTTGCCACTCATTTCCGCGAAGGCGTCGAAGCCACGCTGTCGCACTATGACATCCCGTGGTCGATCACTCAGTTGGGAGCACGCGCTGAGTATCGATTCATTCGGCCCGCGCCACGCAATGGCACCGAGTCTGCTGCCGCAGGTGCGCCTGAGACGGAGGAGTATCTCCATTTGTTCATGGCCAATCGTGGACTTTTGATGACTCCATTCCACAACATGGCCTTGATGTGTCCACAGACCACACTCGCAGACGTTGAAATGCATACTTCACTGTTCCGAGAGGCTGTCGCAAAACTAGTCAATGCTGATGCAGTGCACGGACGATGACTTATGCATGAACTAGGTCGTTTCTTCAATGACCACGTGATGAGTGCGTCGCATTTGCAGTTTAAGCGTGAGGAAGCACGATGCTGAAGAAGTTCTTCCTTTTCGGATTTTTAATGTTTCTCGTGCTTTTGATCATTGGTGGATGGTTCGGTTATCAGGCCTACATACATGGCACCAACACCGTCGCGATCCAACAGCGACAGTTGCAAGTAATCGCGGCGTGGCAAACGGACCCAGATGCAATGAAGATGGCGGCCGGAGGCAGGGGTGGAGTGACACCTCCCGGCATCACCGACACGATGCGCTCTCACGGCGTCGCAACAGCAAGTTCCTTTCAGGCTGCTGGCAAGAGCCTCACGATTACGTATGCGCCAAGCGCTTGTAATGATCTGCCGTATATCTACGACATCAAGCGTTCCCCGGGCCTCATCACCGTTCTGGTCTATGCGGATACGTCTTGGTGGCCCGATGTCGCAGGTTTATGGAACCGCGTCACTTCGTCGGGCGGATGCACAGCGGTCGCACGGCAGGCGACCCTGACCATCGCCTTGGATTCTCGAGTGGGAGCCGATGCAGTCGTTGATGCTGCATCTGGCACCTCATTGACTCGCAACTCCTAGGATTTAGCCATGACCGTACGAGTATCACTGATCCAAGTGGACTGCTCAGACACAGAGCATCCTGACGACCGAGTTGCACGCGTCATAGACGATACCGCTGCTGCGTGCGCAAACGCCGACATGATTGTGCTCCCAGAGTTGTGGCACGCTGGCGCGTTTGCCATAGACGTAGCACGGCAGCATCAGCAGCCAATGGATGGACCACTGGTGAGTGGAATGCGAGCGGTTGCGGCTGACACCAATACGTGGGTGTACGTGGGATCATTCGCAGAAGAATTAGCAGGAAATACCTACAACACTGCAGTGCTCATTGGTCCTAATGGAGATATCCGGGCGACGTACCGCAAGGTGCATCTCTTCGGATTCTCCGGTGGAGAGACGACCCTGATGACTGCGGGTGAGGACCTCGTGGTGGTGGATACACCGTTAGGCCCCACCGGTCTCGCGACCTGCTACGACTTACGATTCCCAGAGATGTTCCGCCAATTGGTTGATGGAGGGGCGCAGAGCTTCTTGGTGGCGTCTGGTTGGCCCACCCGGCGGATCGAGCACTGGCGGATCCTCGCGCGGGCACGAGCAATTGAGAATCAAGCATGGATGCTGGCTTGCAACGAAGTGGGTTCGCACGCGGGCGTGGTGCTTGGTGGCAACTCGATGATTGTCGACCCGTGGGGTGCGGTCGTTGCTGAAGGCGACAACTCAGAATGCGTGGTGTCTGCAGAGATAGACCCTGATTATGTGACTGAAACTCGTCAGATTTTTCCGGTTCTCGCCGATCGCAAACTTTGACTGACTTAGTCGTTTTGGCTTGGGCGTGAATTGAGTCCAGCAAGATATTCGTTGTAGGCACGCAACTCTGCGTTGTCGTCTCGGTCGGCTTGTCGATCGATGCGTCGAGCTTCACGGTCATCTGCTCGCGACCATTGGATGACCAAAGCAACCAACAGGAAAAGTGTGGGAATTTCGCCAAGCCCCCACGCGACTCCACCCCCGAAACGGGTGTCGGCAAGTGGATCGGGAACCCACGGCGGTCGGACCATGCCGAACCACTCAATGCCAAGAGGTGTATTTCCCATCATGATCACAACTGCAAACAGAGCATGCAACGCCAAAGCCACAAGCAGAATGGCAAAACGTGCCCAGTACGCAAGTGGCCGAGGCCGTGGATCAATTCCAATGATGATCCATGCGAACAGGTAGCCAGATGCCAGGAAATGCACCTCCATCGCAATGTGCCCGACGTGACTTCCCATCAGCCAGCCAAATAGGCCAGTGAAGTACAGCCCGTATAAACCAAGCACGTAGATGGCAAGTACAAAAATTGGGTTCGTCAGTAGCCTCATGAGCGGCGTGTGCAGGAACCACATCAACCATTCGCGAGGACCTCGTTCGGGACCCTTTGCAGGATGTAGCGCGCGTAAAGCCAAGGTAGCCGGAGCACCAAGCACCAGCAGGATCGGTGCAAGCATTGTCATGGTCATGTGTTGCACCATGTGCCAGCCGACAGATACCTGTGCGTAGGTGGCGATGCCACCGTTGGTTGTCCAAATGACGATGACAAGTCCGATAATCCACGCAATTGTGCGGCCCCAGGGCCAATGATCTCCACGGCGAAGTAGCCGAATCACACCCGCGAGGTAGAGGCCACCGGCAACAAGCGCGCCGACGAAAAAGACAGGTTCCAGCCTAAATCCGAATGCAAGCGCATCCCAGGTGGGGGCCGGCGGGTAAAGGAATCCGAGCAGGGTCTCACCGATCGTGGGGAGTCGCGTTTCGACTCTTGGGTATGCGCTCAGAGCCAACGTCACGCCCAACGCAAAGGAGAGGGTGATCAGGCCAATCTCCACACTGAGCCAACGAATAAACACTGACCGGTTGCCCGAGGACTTTCCATCGGGAAGACGGGGAATCAGCCGTTTGCGGATCACTGCCGCTACGAGCACTAGTACGACGAGAAGGAGAACCTTGAGCAGAACCACCTGACCGTAGCCAGTAGTCCACAACTGAGTAGCGTTGTCGAGTCGAGTGTAGGCATTTGCGAGTCCGCTGGCTGCGAGTAACAACACACAAATAAGAGCCAAAACGCCAAACTTGCGCGCAGCGCTGGCCACATTGAAACTGCTCTTCCCGGCTCGTGCGAGTATCCCGTGAGTGACTATGGCGATGAGTGGTCCGAGCCACAACACAGCAGCGATGATGTGAGTGACACCAGCCGATATCGCCAATGCGTGGTCGCCGAGACCAGATCCGTGCCCAGATAGTGCCGGAATAACGCAGGCGCCAACCGCGATAACTAACCAGAAGGCGGTGATGCCGGTCGTAGAAGTTAAGGCTGCCCCGATAGCGACCACCGTTACTACGATCGCCACTATCGCTAACGATCGAGTTTGGGGGATCTCCATGGCGAATGTTCCTGCAATGCCTGGGGAGAGGGCTTGAGACAGCGGTATGCCGAGTACGAGTGCGAGTGTGAAGAAGAGTTGCACGATAGATAGAAACGCCCAAGCTGCTGCGGCGCTCACGGCGCGCAGTAAGTCTCCCCGGCCACTGTGCGACACCACGCCATCGCGAGATGAGGGTGCCAAGAAAGCTGCAGATACGAGCCACCCCACTGTAAGTGCGGCAGCAATATCTGTGGCAAAACGTACGATCGGTAGCCCCCACGTAACTACTGCTCCGGGGTCGGGCAGACCTTCGGCGGCAGGCGTGTAACCGCCACCCGCAAGGGTGAGTGTCGCAAGGAGCGCGACGATCGCTATTGCTACGACGATTGCGGCAGTCATGCGAATTCGGGCGTGATTACGCCGATCCGCGATGGAAAGGGCCGGCTCGGTCATTTCAGCGGCGGCGGGCGATGAGCGCAATAATCGCCACGACTGCGAGAACAACTATGGCGATTCCAGCGATGATCCAGCCGGTCGAAGACGTGCTGCTGACCGGGTTGGTGTCGGGGGACGCGGTAGGTGACGCGGCACCTGAGGAGTTCGTGGGTCCGGGAGACGATGTTTGCGTGGGCTCAGGCTCGGGTGATGTGCTTGGACTGGGTTCCGGCGAGGACGACTCTGAAGTCGGCGTTGGGGAAGCAGAAGAGGACGTCGGCGTCGGGGACGGCGGCGCCATCACGTAGCTAAAAGTGATCGCTCCACTTACCGGATGACCATCCTGCGAAACAACGCGGTAAGCCACTGTGTAGGTGTTACCGGGAGCTTCGGCTGGCCAAGGGAGAACGACGGTGGAGCCGGCAACATTGACTCCTGCGATAGAGAGAGGCTCACCTTCAGCGTTAGAGATACTGAAATTTACGAAATCTGGGAGCAGATCTTCCGCGAACACCAAGGTGACCTGCGCAGGAGGAGCGGCGAGCTCGGCGCCATCGCGAGGGTCACTGGACACCAGGGCCGTGTGCGCCGAGGCAGGTGCCATGCCACTAAATGCGAAAGCAGCCACGATCAGTGCAACAAGGCTGAGTGACAACTTAAATTTCTTCACGGGCCTAGCCTACGCCTGCCACTGCGGGGATGTAGCGCCTGTCAGGCGGTATTCGTGCTGGAAAGCGCCGACATGCCCCGCCACTGCTGCCACGTGTAATTCCAGAAGCCGTAAACATCTTCGTTGGAGACCATAACGGGTGATCCGTCTGCCTCGACTACATCACCCACGCGGATGTTCTGGTACATCCACTTCGAGTCCGCGGCGGACATGTTCGTGCAACCGTGAGAGATGTTGGCCTCACCGAGCTGGTAGTTCCATGGTGCTGAGTGAATGAACTCACCGTCCCACGTAATTCGCAGCGCGTAGTCCACACGAATTTTCCAGCCCTTTTTGGGTTCTGGATTCCACAGAACCTTCAAACGGTAGCCGTACTTCTCAGAGATGACCTTGATACCGCTTGCTGTATCAAGACCGGCCCGGCCGCTGGAGATCGGGAACGTCTTGATT
>CAINMH010000165.1 GCA_903850745.1 uncultured bacterium | reverse complement strand
CGGTGGGCGTTCCGGAGGCCATCGCCTCGAGCGCGGGGAGGCCGAACCCCTCGAATCTCGACGGGAACACGCAGATGACGGCATTGCCGTAGGCGCCGGGCATGGCGTGGTCGGGGAGCGTGACCTGCCTCGTCGTTTGCTGGATGCCCAGTTCTGCGAGCTCGCGCTTCTCCTGATTGGTGAAGGGTCCCCCACCGACGAACACGAGTTCGAGATCCGGCTGCTGCCGTTGGATCGCCTGGAACGCCCTCATGAGCACGATTGCGTCCTTGTACTGGCCTCTATTGCCAACGAAGAGCACGTAGCGATCAGGCAGGCCCTCGACCGGCGGTGCTCCAGGCATGAATTGCGGATCAACACCGTGGTAAACCACGGAGATCGGTGCCTTGATCGGCCCGTAGGTGCGCACGAGATCCGTGCGCGTTGCCTCCGAGACGCATACGACGTGATCGGCGGTCATCACGTATCGCTTCTTCAGGGTAAGGAAGTCGAGGCGACGTCGCGTCTTGGGCATGAGCTCGGGGATCATGTCGTGGACGGTCACCACGCGGCGCGCGCCCGGATACCCGGCGAGACCGTGCGGCAGGTAGAAGGTGTTGTGGACGACATCGACCCTCGTGCGGGGGCGCATCCGAGTGAAGTAGCGCATGAGCGCCCGGTACTCATGACCGGCATCCCAGACATTCAGGGCCTGCTCCAGCCGGTCATTGCCGAGCAGGTAGCGATTGATGATCGGGGCGTTGATGCCCTTGAGTTCGACGCCGAGCACGGGATCGTCCACGAACTGCTTTGCTAGCTCGGCGAACATCCTCGAGATTCCGCCGTACTCCTGGATGGCGAAGATCTGCTCATCCAGGGCAAGGCGCACGCGTGGAGTCTATGGCGCGGAGGAACGCCTACTTCGTCAATGCGACATCCAGCCAGCAATCGACCTTGGCCTCGCTGAGATCGCGGTCACCAGCGACCCACTCGCGAACGGGCTGCTGGTCGTAGGGCACTTACTGCGAATTCGGAGAACGCCTCAACCAGGTTCGAACTGGTCCTGTTGCTCCGGTCGACCACACATCGGCCATTCCTCAGCGAAACCTAGCTCCTCAAGGTGTCGGCACTCACTCTTCCGGCAGGCCGCCGCAAGGCGTGGCCCACTGAACCATCAAATCTGGAAGGGCGCTGAGGCGCGGGCATGCATGTCACGCAGGCGGAGCAACGGGGCGTATCAGCAGACCGTCTTGGAGGTTGTGGGACCTCCCAGTGAGGCTGCCTGCCACCTGCGGTGAGCACATGGGGAACTCATCCCAGCACTGATCGGTCTCACGTGGCATGAGGACCTTCAGACCAGAAACTGTCTGCCCTTCGCTGACGGGAGACTGGATAATCGGCGTGACGCGGTAGCCGACAGCCACGGGACCGACGCGCCATTGACGGTCCTCGGTCATAGTCGAGGTGTCGATGCGCACCGCGAGCGAGTAGCCAACGACAACAACCGAAACTACGGTAAAGACACCAATCGCGGCCTGCATCGGGCGCGTATTGGCCGTTTGGCTCGTCTTACGCACCCTTGAAAGGCAGAACAGGATCCATCCCACCGGAAGTGTCACGAGCGTCAATGCCGGGCCCCACACGAAGCGGAATGTGGGTGGCCCCGCGGCAAACCATACGAGAGCTGTGAGCGCGCTTGGCATGATTACCAGAGCCAACACTCGAGGGCGCAGTGGCGCGCGCACTCGCGACGCAACAAGGGCGCAGCCAACGGCGACCAACGCGAGACCGAAGAACTCATAGGTCTCCCATTGGCGCGGCAGCCTCTCGACCCACCCTGGAATCCAGTCCCAACCCGCCGCAGCCTCCCACATGCGCGATGGGTCGCGCGCCGCGCCGAGAGTAGCCGTCCTCACGCTCGTGGGGTCATCCGCCCGCCAGGGGACATCGAAGGCGAACAGCGAGAGCGGGTACTGGAACCATCCGCTCAGCAGATAGTCGCGCGCGGTCTGCGCCAAAAGCACCGCGCCCGCGAGCGATGCCACGAGAGCCCAGACGAGCCTTGGCTGGCGTCCCTTTGCGCCATCGCTGTTCGATTTCCTCGCGTTTCTCACCCGCTGAACCAAGTGAATGGCGAGAGCGCATGCCACCCCCGCGAGGTAGAAGATCATGAGCGGGCGCAGCGCGAACGTGAGCACGGCGAGCACGAGCGCGACAGCGGCGTCCGATTGCCAACGCCTCGACGACCACAGT
>CAINMH010000164.1 GCA_903850745.1 uncultured bacterium | reverse complement strand
TCCAGGTTCCTCGATGCCGAGGTACCTGAATATTCGGTATTAGCCCCGGTTTCCCGGAGTTATCCCGAAGCGGGGGGCAGGTTGCCCACGTGTTACTCACCCGTTCGCCACTGATCACTAGGGCAAGCCCTAGGTCACCGTTCGACTTGCATGTGTTAAGCACGCCGCCAGCGTTCGTCCTGAGCCAGGATCAAACTCTCCGTAGATGTTTTTTGGATGACGCCGAAGCGTCGCACTCGGAAGAGCGATCATGGCGGACATAAGCTGATCTGCTTATTGTCTACCAAAGGAAATCCGTCATGGTGTGCACGAGGCACCCCATGAACGGGGTATTGGCATCGACATGTGGCACGCTGTTGAGTTCTCAAGGAGCGGGTGCGCACCTCTACCAGAATCTCTCCCGGTTTTGGGGCAACTCGCCTAACTTACAGATTTAACCCTCGCAGGTCAAATCTGGCGCTTCGTGACTCCGATCACTTACCTCGGGGTCTTCCCATGGCCTAACCCCGGATCTTCATCCGGAGGGCGTCCAACTCGGGAGCGCTTACATTACACGGGCCCCCGTGGTGGGTTACAGGGGGGTACCCCCAACGAGGATTCCCGCCATCGAGCGCTTGCCACGGCGCAGCACCAACCAACGCCCATGGAGCAAATCGGACGTAGTGGGCGCGTAGTCCTCTTCGGTGACGCGCTCGTTATTGAGATAGGCGCCACCCTCGGCGATCGTCCTTCTGGCTGCACCCTTACCAGCAACAAGGCCAGTTCGGGCCAGGAGATCGGCGTAGCTCGGCAATTGGCCGCCCACAATCTCCTCAGGGGCGATCTCGACAAAGGGCGTCTCGCGCATCGCAGCGTCGAGCGTCTCCGGTGGGAGTGTCGCGAGATCTGCCTGGCCAAACAGTGCCTTCGCTGCGTCTTCGGCTGCCTGGCATTCGGCAGCACCGTGGACCAGCGTGGTCAGTTCTCGAGCCAGCGCCTGCTGAACGTCGCGTGCATGCGGGCGTTCAGCCTGCAACGCCAGCAGTTCCTCCACTTCAGCGATCGAGCGAAGACTGAAAGTCCGCAAAAGCGTTGCTGCATCGCGATCATCACTGTTTATCCAGAACTGCTGGAACGCATATGGACTGGTTAATGCAGGATCGAGCCATACCGTCCCTGATTCCGTTTTACCGAACTTTGTTCCGTCGGCCTTGGTGATCAATGGGGAGGTGAGCGCGTGCACAGAGACCGCCTCGACTCGACGCACAAGATCAACTCCCGCAGTGATATTCCCCCACTGATCGGAACCACCAGTCTGTAGTTTGCAGCCATATCTGCGGAATAGTTCGAGGTAGTCGAATGACTGAAGAATTTGGTAACTGAACTCTGTGTAGGAGATTCCCCCACCCGCTAAACGGGCTGCGACCGCTTCACGATCGAGCATGCGATTGACACTGAAATGCTTGCCAATATCGCGGAGGAACTCCAATGCGGAGACGCCCTCAGTCCAGTCAAGATTGTTCACGACAATCGCAGCATTGGCGCCGCTAAAGTCATAGAACTTCTCCAACTGCGCCCGAATGCGATCAACCCATCCCCCGACAACATCGGCAGGATTGAGCGTGCGCTCACCCGTCATCTTGGGATCACCGATAAGCCCGGTAGCACCACCGACCAAAGCGAGCGGACGGTGCCCAACGTCTTGGAATCGGCGAATGAGAACGATCTGCGCAAGATTGCCTAGGTGCAGACTTGGTGCGGTCGGATCGAACCCGCAATACAGCGTCAGCGGCCCCTTGGCCATCTCCTCGTGCAGGGCACCGAGATCGGTACTTTGTGCAACAAGTCCACGCGTGTGCAGGTCCGACAGCAGGTCGCTCATGCGTCTATCTTGACGTACGCCCACCCACGGGTGCCGTAGCCCACGCTCGATCTTCCGCCACGAGTCCACGCAGATCGCTCAGTTGTTCGCGGACGCGTACAGGTGCGGTGCCCATGTAGGACGCCCGTGACTCCAGAGAGCCTCGCGTCGTAAGCACCCCACGAACCTGCTGGGTGAGGTGTTCGGAAATCGCCGAGAGTTCCTCGTCGCTGAGGTCCCAGAGCTCTACGCCTCTGGATTCGGCTCGACGGACACAGGCTCCAGCGATGGCGTGGGCATCTCGGAAGGGCACCCCACGACGTACGAGCCATTCGGCGATGTCAGTGGCCAGCGCGAAACCTTCCGGCGCGGATGCCGCCATCCGGTCAGTGTCGAAGGTCAACGTGGCCATCATCCCGGTCATTGCCGGAAGGACGAGGAGCAGTTGCTCGACGGTATCGAAGACCGGTTCCTTGTCCTCCTGTAAATCGCGGTTGTAGGCGAAGGGAAGCCCCTTTAGCGTTGCCATGAGGCCGGTGAGATTGCCGATGAGACGTCCCGACTTGCCCCGCGCGAGCTCGGCGACGTCGGGATTCTTCTTCTGCGGCATGATGGATGAGCCTGTCGACCATGCGTCGTCGAGGGTCGCCCACCGAAACTCACGCGACGTCCACAAGATCACTTCCTCGCCCATACGAGACAAGTGCACTGCGATCATCGCGCCGATGAAGAGGAACTCAGCGACCCAATCCCGATCGCTCACAGCATCGATGGAATTGGCCAAGGAACCAACAAAACCTAGATCCGCCGCGACTGCTTCGGGATCAAGGCCGAGACTCGACCCCGCGAGCGCTCCAGCGCCCAAGGGGGAACGCTCATTGCGCGTGGCCCAGTCTCTGAGTCGATCTATGTCACGCGCCAGCGAATGAATGTGCTTCGCCAGTTCGTGTCCAAACGACACTGGTTGGGCGTGCTGTAGATGTGTGAAACCTGGCGCCACGGTGTCCGCGTGGCGTTCAGCCTGCACTAACAACGCATCCTGTAGATCGCACACTGCCTGCGCGACACCACGCACGTGGTCTCGAAGATAGAGCCGGAAGTCCGTCGCTACTTGATCATTGCGACTGCGACCAGCGCGCAACTTGCCCCCTAATGGACCAAGACGCTCGACGAGCCCTCGCTCAACAGCCGTATGTACGTCTTCATCATCTTCATTCGGCTCGAATTGGCCCGACAGAATGTCTGCGAGCAATCCAATGAGGGCACCATCGACTTCGGAGAGTTCCTCCGCAGTAAGCAGCCCGGCACCATGTAGAACGCGTGCATGCGCCTGGGTTTGGCGCACGTCGTAAGGGGCCAATCGCCAGTCAAAGTGGACAGATCGCGAAAGCGCTGCCATCGCGTCGGATGGCCCGGAGGCAAACCGCCCTCCCCACAACCTGTTGGACTCCTCAGCCACTTCTCATCCCTCCTGCGGATCGGTCGCGGATTGCGCTGACCCCATGCCAGACATTGCCAGTACACGTGCCGCGAACTTCTGACCGCCACGCGTGTCACGTGTAACAACGATGACTGTGTCATCCCCTGCAACTGTGCCAATGACCTCATGAAGTGCCGCTCGATCTAAGGCAGACGCTAGGTAGTTTGCGGCTGCCGGCGGAGTGCGAAGGACCGCGATATTGCCGCTAGCCTCAGCGGACACCAGTAGATCCGCAATGACTCGCGCCAGTTTGTGCGGGCCGGCAGACTCTGAGTTGCCGATCGCATAAATCATATCGCCGCCGCGTTCGACACGTACCGCACCAATGTCCACAAGATCTCGTGAAACTGTTCCTTGCGTTACTCGGAAGCCACGATCACTGAGAAGTTGCACCAACTCTCGCTGTGACGCGATGGCCTGCGTACGAACCAATTGGGTCAATGCCTCGCGTCGAGCTACTGCGGATCGCACACCGCTCATGAAGAACCACCAACTTCCGCTAGCGCAGCGCGCAAACTAGCGAGTCCCTCACGAATCTCCGCCTCCGTGATTACAAGTGGCGGAGCGAGCCGAATCACATCTGGCTGAGCGGCGTTGACGAGTACGCCGTGTTGACGTGCCGCCGCCTCCACTTCGCGGGCGATAGGTTCACGCAGAACAACACCGAGGAGCAGCCCCTCTCCCCGCACAGTCCTTATGTGAGGGTTATTCCATGAGTTGATTTCCGAACGTATGAAGGCTCCAGCCCAACTCACATGGGCAAGCAGGCCATCACTCTCGATGGTGTCAATTACGGCATTAGCGGCCGCACAGCACACCGGATTTCCGCCAAATGTCGATCCGTGTGAGCCCGGTTGGAGTAGTTGTGCGGCTGTTCCGAAGGCGATAGTCGCACCAATCGGCATCCCACCGCCGAGGCCCTTTGCCAGTGTCACTACGTCTGGGGCCACTTCCTCGGCCTGAAAAGCAAACCACATACCTGAGCGGCCCATGCCGGTTTGTACTTCGTCAAGAATCAGCAAGGCGCCCACCTCATCGCATGCTGCACGGGCGGCACTCAAGTACCCCGTGGGCGGCACCACAACGCCCCCCTCGCCTTGAATGGACTCCAAGAACACCGCGGCAACAGATTCGTCAAGAGCGGCTCTCAACGCGTCTGCATCGCCGTAGGGCACCACCACGACATCGCCGGGTAGCGGCCGGAAGGGATCCTGTTTGGCTGGCTGCGAAGTCAATGCCAGGGCGCCCATGGTGCGTCCATGGAATGATCCTTCACCCACGATGACCTTGGTACGTCCCGTCAACCGCGACAATTTGAAAGCCGCTTCATTCGCCTCAGCGCCAGAGTTACAAAAGAAGACCCGACCACCGCGCCCGCCGTCGGGATCCATCACAGCAAGCAGTCGTTCAGCCAGCCGCACGGTCTGCGGATGGGCGACGAGATTGCTTACGTGCCCAAGAACAGCAACCTGTTCAGACACAGCTTTGACCAGCGCGGGATGTGCGTGGCCGAGGGAGTTTGTGGCGATGCCCGCCAAGAGGTCGATGTATTCGCGATCGTTCTCATCCCACACGCGTGCGCCATGGCCGCGGACTAGGGCGACTGGGGGGGTCCCGTAGTTGTTTACGAGCGCATTTGGCCATCTACTAATGAGACTCATACGTCATTCCCTACAACGCGTGTTCCTGACCAATCATCGGTGAATGCCCTAAAGACTGGCTCGTAAGGCACGCGCCCATTAATCACATATGCCGCAGGTACACCTAGGTCAACAGCCCGCAGACAAGCCTCCATCTTCGGAATCATCCCCGAATCAAGATTGGGCAGAAGCTGCCGAAGTTCGGCAGAACCGATTTCGTGAACGACCTCTGTGCTATTCGGCCAGTCTCGGTAAAGGCCTTCGACATCGGTCAACACCAGCAAGCTCGAAGCACCCACTGCTGCAGCTAAAGCACCGGCCGCCGTATCGGCATTCACATTGAAGATTTCGCCCTCAACACTCAGACCAACCGAAGAAACGACTGGGATATAGCCAGCATCCAAGAGCGAGGTGATGAGCTGACTACGCACTTGGGTGACATCACCGACGAGACCGATGTCAACAGACTCGCCGTCAACAGTTGCCGTCCTGCGCTCCGCGGTGAATAGATGCGCATCTTCACCGCTTAGGCCAACGGCGTAGGGCTTGATCCTGTTGATACGAGTGACGATGTCACGTTGCACCTGGCCCGTGAGCACCATGCGCACAACGTCCATAGACTCCGGTGTAGTTACTCGATACCCACCGCGGAATTCACTTGCAATCCCAAGCCGCTTGAGCATGTCCGTGATCTGGGGACCACCACCGTGAGCCACGACCGGACGGATGCCCGCTGCGTGTAGCAATACGATCGTGTGTGCGAAGGCATCCTGGAGTGCTTCGTCCGTCATAGCGTTGCCGCCGTACTTGACGACAACAGTGGAGCCGGCATGCGGGCTCAACCATTCCAGCATCGTGTCCAGGCTCATGTCGCGTACGCCGAGTTCTCGTGAACGTACATGGCGGTGAGGTCATTCGTCCACACGCACACTTCATGAGACCCCGCGTGCAAATCAATCTCAATCCGTACTTCTCGCCCGGACATATCCACTAGCGACCGGTCCTCATCCGGTGCAGATGCACGACAGACCCAGACGCCATTCATCGCAACGTCGATCACGAGTGGATCGAACTCCGCAAATGTGGTGCCAACGGCCGCAAGCACACGCCCCCAGTTGGGATCCTGACCATGGACCGCACACTTCAACAGGTTGCTACGAGATACCGCTCTCGCAACTTCGAGCCCATCAGCCTCAGACGCGGCATTGCGGACCACAACGGCAATATCTTTGGTCGCACCTTCGGCATCTGCAATGAGTTGGCGGGCCAACGACTCGCACACCACCCGCAAATCGCGAATGAATTCATCTGAGGTGGGGCTCACCCCGCTTGCACCACTGGCAAGTAGCAAAACCGTGTCGTTCGTCGACATACAACCGTCGGAGTCAATCCGATCGAACGATTGGCTCGTGGCGGAGCGAAGCGCAGCATCAGCAAGCTCGGCAGAAATGACGGCATCTGTCGTGACGACTACGAGCATTGTGGCCAGACCGGGCGCGAGCATTCCAGCGCCCTTTGCCATCCCACCGATACGAAATCCAGAAGCGCCCTGAATCTCCGCACGCTTAGGCACACTGTCTGTCGTCATGATCGCGAGAGAGGCGTCCAATCCCCCATTTTCAGTGGCATCAGCGACCGCACGATCCACACCAGAGAGCAGTCGATCCATCGGTAGTCGATCACCGATGAGACCCGTTGAGCACACCGCGACCTCACCTGCTCCACACGCGAGCAGACCCGCAACATGTTCTGCAGTGCGATGTGTGTCTGCAAATCCATCTGGACCTGTACATGCATTTGCTCCACCGGAATTGAGAATCACCGCGCGTAACTGGTGAGACTTGAGCACTTGCTCCGACCACGTCACCGGCGCAGCACGAACACGGTTGCGGGTGAAGACGCCCGCAGCAACCCGTGACGGTCCATCGTTGATCACAATCGACACATCTTTGTTGCCAGACGTCTTGAGGCCAGCAGCTACGCCTGCGGCCCGAAAACCCTTGGCATAGGTGACGCTCATGGTGCAACTCCCGCGGTCGTCAGCCCTGCTCCTTCAGAGAAGCCCAACATGATGTTCGCGTTTTGAAGCGCTTGACCAGCTGCGCCCTTCACCAGGTTGTCCATCGCAGACACCACAACGGCTCGGCCGGTACGCTCGTCCGCTGCCACCTGTAGATGCACTGTGTTTGCTCCATATGTGCTGGAGGTGACCGGCCACTGACCAGGCGGCAGCACGATCACGAACTCTTCATTTGAATAGGCCGCATGTAGCGCTTCATACAGCGATTCCGCCGTTGCACCGTCAGATATATGTGCGGAACTTGATGCAAGAATTCCTCTGGACATGGGCGCCAACATCGGTGTGAAACCGATAGCCACGCTTTCACCACATGCGTCTCCAAGCGCCTGTTCAATCTCCGGCGTGTGCTGGTGCACCCCGCCGACCTTGTAGGCGGACATCGAACCCATCACCTCAGAACCGAGCAGGGCCTCGCTCGCTTTGCGCCCTGCACCAGAGGTGCCTGAAGCAGCAACCACAACGATGTCAACGGGCTCGATCAGGCCCGCGGCAAGCAGAGGCGCAAGTCCGGTAATGATGGAAGTGGGATAGCACCCTGGGTTGGCAACCCGACGCGCCTCGCGAACGTGATCGCGTCCACGGGTTCCGTCTGGGTAGGCAAGTTCGGGTAGTCCGTAGGTCCACGTGCCGGCGTGATCACCCCCATAGAAGGCAGTCCAGTCTTCGCCATCGGCCAGTCGGAAATCTGCGCCAAGATCGACGATGGGCAGATCTGCCGGGAGTTGCCGGGCCAGTGCGGCTGATTGGCCATGCGGAAGCGCGAGAAACACGATGTCACTGTCCGCCAAGTGGTCCGCCGTCGCGTCACCCAAGACGATGTCGCCGATGCTGGCCAATTGCGGGTGCACCGCTCCCAAACGATCCCCGGCACGGTTTCCCGCGGCAAGGGGTCCGATGGACAACTGCGGATGGGACATCAGCAGACGAAGAAGTTCCCCGCCCGCATATCCGGACGCTCCTGCTACGGCTGCTCTCATAGGAGAACTATATGTGCATATGCACAAAACGTCGCGAACGGGGTCGCTTTCGGCTCACCGTTAGCCGTATTCGCCGCTCGTCTCGGCTAGCAGCCAGAACTGGTCGGGCGTCCGTTGGGACAAGTCGTGTCCGACCACTTCGCGCCCTTCAGCTTTGCACCTCGCAGGTTCGCGTCCTGAAGGTTAGTAAACTTCAGGTTTGCACCTCGTAGGTCCGCGCCAGCTAGGTCCGCGCCATTGAGGTCCGCTTTAGTGAGGTTCGCCCCTCGCAGGTTCGCCCCTCGCAGGCTCGTGCCGCTGTCCACGCTACGGAGGTCCGCGTAAGCGAGGTTTGCCCCTAGCAGGTTCGCGTCACTGAGGTTCGCGTCAGTGAGATATGCGTTAGTGAGGTTTGTCCCTCGTAGGTTCGCGTCACTGAGGTTCACATCACTGAGGTATGCGTTAGTGAGGTTTGCCCCTTGCAGGTTTGCCCCTCGTAGGTTCGCGCCACTTAGGCCCGCGCCGCTCAGGTCCGCGTTACTGAGGTTTACGCCTTTCAGCCTTGCGTTAACAGGGCACACCACCGTGAATTCATACGCCCCAACACCAAACGTGCACCCGGCCCTTTTCAGAACCTTAGGCAAGGTCGCTTCCGCACTCGGCGAGGCCGGGACAGCGCCAACTGGTAGCGCAAAACCTGCCGCCGCAATCACGACAGCACCACAGAAAAGCCACACCCCATTGAGTTTCATGCGACCGAGTGTAGCGACATGCCTAACCGTTGGGCATGCTCTCGGGACCGTTAGTCCGCGTCCGAGTGGAGGACTCCAGAGCCGTACGTGTGACCTACCCGGGAGGCTCGCGACTAACAGCCGGTGTCGGTCAGCGTGCCGTCGGGGCACATTGTGTTCCCCCACTTCACGCCGCTCAAGTTCGCACCGGCCAGGTACGCCCAGTACAGGTCCGCCCCGCGCAGGTCCGCCCCGCGCAGGTCGGCCTGGCGCAGGTTCGCCTCGGTCAAGTTCGCCTCGGTCAGGTTCGCACGGTAAAGGTCCGCCTGGCGCAGGTTTGCCTCGGTCAGGTTCGCCCAGTACAGGTCCGCCCCGCGCAAATCCGCCTGCCGCAGGTTCGCCTCGGTCAGGTTCGCCCCGCGCAGGTTCGCACGGTAAAGGTCCGCCTGGCGCAGGTTCGCCTCAGTCAGGTTCGCCCAGTACAGGTTCGCCCCGCGCAGATCCGCCCCGCCCAAGTTCGCCTCAGTCAGGTTCGCCCCGCGCAGGTTCGCCCCGCGCAGGTCCGCCCCGCTCAGGTTCGCCTCAGTCAGGTTCGCCCTGCGCAGGTTCACGCCGCGCAGGTTGGCGCCGCTCAGGTCCGCGCCGCTGGGGCACAACACCGCGCGACCCGAAATCTGGCACCCGGCTGTTGCCAGTGCATCATTACCCAAGGTCGGAGCCGCGCTCGGCGTGGCTGGAACCGCACTGACTGGTGGCGCGATACCCGCCGCCACGATCACCACAGCACCGCAGAAAAGCCACACCCCATTGAGTTTCACGCGACCGAGTGTAGCGACATGTCTAACTGTTAGGCGTGCTCTCGGGACCGTTAGTCCGCGTCCGAGTGGAGGACTCCAGAGCCGTACGTAGACCTACCCGGGTCAGCGCAGGGTGGCTCCATGTGCGGCCTCTGCCGCGGCGATCACGGCCGCTCGTACCCCCACGATCTCTTCGGGCGTGAGGGTGCGGCCATGTGCGCGCAGGCGTAAGGCGAAGGCCAAGGAGCGATATCCAGCTGGCACCTGGGGACCCTCGTAGACATCAAAGAGGCGTACGTCCTCCACGAGGTCGCCCCCTGCCGCTTGCAGGGTCGCTGCCACGTCAGCCGCGGCCACATTGGCGAGAACTACCAAGGCGAGGTCCTCCTTGGCTACGGGTGCGGTCGAAAACACCGGAGCAACTGGCGCAGATGCGAATGTAGCAAGCGCGTCTAGGTCGATTTCAAAGGCAACAGAGCGTGGCGCGATGCCGAAATGTGCGCATGTCGCTGGATGAAGTTCGCCAGCGTGCCCGATGACAGTTTCTGCAATCACGAGCTGTCCTGTACGGCCGGGATGAAATGCCGGGTCGACGCCAGGCACAACAGTTGCCTCGGCACCCGCCGCACCGATCACGCGAAAGGCAGCATCGACAGCATCGGACCACTCTGCC
This sequence comes from uncultured bacterium, assembly GCA_903850745.1. Classification (GTDB taxonomy): domain Bacteria; phylum Actinomycetota; class Actinomycetes; order S36-B12; family S36-B12; genus CAINMH01. The sequence goes on along the minus strand of CAINMH010000164.1, from coordinate 15,331 downwards.
TGTCGACCTGGTCCCCACCAGCCCGATGGCTCGATGTGTCCGCACCACACCGCGGCGAGGTGCTGCGGCTGATCCGGAAGAAGCGCTTCAAGCGCCGCGAAGTCCTCGTCACTAGGTCGGTGTTCCACACTCGGACGAATCGGATCATCAGATCCTTCGGCCGACTGACCGTCTTTCAGGAAGAAGACCCGGCCGAGCTCCCAGATTGCGATGTCTTCGAGTCCCCGTCCACGGTTGCGTCGAGCTGCAGCCAGCACGCCCGGGAGGAGCGAAGAACGCATAAAGGGCGCTTCCTCCGATAGCGGGTTAGCTAACCGCGGAGTACGACGCCGAAGATCGCCTAAGGGCAAACGCAGCGCATCATGGTCACCCAAAGAGACGAATGGGTAGTTCAACACTTCTACAGAACCCATTGCCGCCATCGTCATACCCACGACGCGACGTAATCGCTGAATAGGGGTTCGCCCATAACCAGGCGGTGCCATGGGTAGGCGCGCCGGAATTCGTTCGAACCCATGCAGCCGGAGCACCTCCTCGACGCAATCTGCCGGGTCGGAGAGATCTGGTCGCCACGACGGCGGGAGGACCCGGAGCAGATCACCGTCGGAGACAACTTCGCACCCGGCGCGCGTAAGCGCTTCGATGGACTCCGACACAGGGATCTCGCAGCCCGCTGTCCGTTGAGCAAGATCAGCAGCCATCTCGATGACCGGGCGATCCCACGCGGCCTCCACCGCGGTCATACCCGAATAGACACCGCCCCCGAATTCCAGCAGCAGGCTTGCGGCACGAGCCGATGCGTACGGCGCTAAGGTGCGATCAACCCCTCGCTCAAATCGGCGAGATGCCTCGCTGCTGAGCTTGTGGCGCCGCGCCATCCGACCTACGACGCGGGGATCAAACCACGCAGCCTCAAGCACAATGTCTGTGGTCGAGTCATCGATCTCCGAATGCCGTCCACCCATCGTGCCGGCGAGGCCCAACGGGCCACGATCATCGCGAATGACGAGATCCTCTTCGTGGAGTGCGCGAACAACGTGGTCCAATGTTTCGAGTGTCTCGGTGGGACGAGCCCAACCGGCGCGAACGGGACCCGCAACCTTTGTCTCATCGAACGCATGCAGCGGTTGCCCTACTTCAAGCATTACGTAGTTCGTCACATCGACCGCGAGTGACACTGGGCGCATCCCAGCTGCAGTCAGGCGCGACTTCATCCAACCAGGGGTTGGCGCTGAAGGGTCGAAACCTCGAATCGTTCGCAAGGTCAGGAGGGCGCAGGCGTCGAGAGCATCGCTGCCGGACTCGTGGGGCTGCCGCTGCGCGTCCGGAGCAGGCAAATCGGCAAGCGTGAGACCAGGATCAACTAAATCCACACCATAGGCGATGGATGCTTCGCGGGCGATGCCACGCATTGACAGCGCGTAGCCGCGGTCCGGGGTCACGGCAATGTCGAGGACCGCATCGCCTATGCCCATCACCTTTGCGCCATCGTCGCCGGGGCTTCCCTCAGCCAGCACGATGATGCCATCGTGATTATCGCCTAAGCCGAGCTCGCGTTCGGAACAAATCATGCCGTTGGACGTATGCCCATACGTTTCTCGCGCAGTGATGTGGAATCCCCCCGGCAAGGTGGTGCCCGGCGGAGCGACTACAACCAAATCACCCGCTGCGAAGTTACGCGCGCCACAGATGACACCTAGTGGCGCACCGTCGCCAACATCAACCTGACACCAGCGAATCGGCTTTTTGAAGTCGGTGAGTTCCTCGATGGAGATAACCCGACCGACCAACAAAGGCCCACTTAGTCCAGCACCACTCTCCTCAACACCCTCGACCTCGAACCCGCAGCGCACCAAACGCTCGCCGATATCGCGCGCACTCTCACTCTCGGGGATATCAATCAATTCACGCAGCCACGACACTGGAACGCGCATCAGACTTCCAGCCCAAACGCTTCAGTGAATCGAACGTCTCCCTCAACCATGTCGTGCATGTCTGTCACTCCGTGGCGGAACATCAAGGTGCGCTCAACTCCCATGCCGAAGGCAAATCCCGAATAGACATCCGGATCAACTCCGGCGGCACGCAGAACGCGCGGGTTGACCATGCCGCAGCCACCCCACTCGATCCAACCTTCGCTCCCGCACGTGCGACAAGGACGCTCTGGATCGCCAATGGATTCTCCACGGCAGACGAAGCACTGCAGATCGACCTCCGCGCTCGGCTCTGTGAAGGGAAAGTAGGAGGGACGCAATCTGGTGACTATGCCCACTCCGAACATTGCTGAGGCCAGATGATCGAGCGTCCCTTTGAGGTGTCCCATCGTGATGCCCTTGTCGACTGCGAGTCCCTCAATCTGATGGAAAACTGGCGTATGAGTCGCATCCAACTCGTCTGTTCGGAAGACACGCCCCGGTGCGACAACATAGATCGGCAACTCTCGAGTCAGCATGGCCCGCATTTGGATCGGCGAGGTCTGAGTACGCAAGACGACACCGCTTTCCGGTGAGCCCACATAGAACGTGTCCTGCATCGTTCGGGCGGGATGGTCCGGAGCGATGTTGAGTGAATCGAAGTTCAGCCACTCGGCTTCGATCTCCGGACCCTCAGCGATCTCATAGCCCATCGCGATGAACACATCAGACATGCGCTCCATCAACGTAGTCAGAGGATGCCGTGAACCCAGTCGACGCCGTCGAGAGAGCATCGTTACGTCCACTGTCTCCTCGAGTAGCACACGTGAATCACGCTCGCCTTCTAAGGCAGCCGTGCGGTCATCCAGTGCCTGCTTGATGGTTCCGCGGGCAGTCCCCACACGTTGTCCCGCCTCGGCCTTGGCAGCTGGTGGCAGAGAACCAATCTCTCGATTGGCAAGTGACAGTGGAGAGCGATCACCTACGTGCGCAAGGCGTACTTCCTTCAATTCCTCAAGCGTCGTCGCCGAAGCAATAGCCACTAAAGCGGAGTCCACCATGCCGGTGACCGCCTCAGCGTTAAGGCTGGCGGGCGATTTCGGATCGAAGGACTTATTGGGTGCAGACATGTCACTCGCCGACGATTAGCGCCACAAGCGTGTCGACCTGCTCATCGAGATTACCTCCGCCATGCAAGATGAGCTCAGGGTCTTCCGGCACCTCGTAGCCCTGACCCACGCCCGTCATGTTCGGAAGGTTGCCCGACGCAGCTTTGGCGTACAAGCCCTTGGGGTCTCGCTCAGCACAGATCTCCACGGGAGTATCAACGTAGACCTCGATGAAGTCGTCGGCATCGAATATCTCTCGAGCCGCCCTGCGGTCATTGCGGAACGGTGACACGAGTGCGACGAGGACCACCAGGCCCGCATCGAGCATCAGCTTGGATGCTTCGGCGACTCGTCGGACGTTCTCAGCGCGATCCTCCGGCGTGAAGCCAAGGTCCTTATTGAGACCCGTGCGCACGTTGTCGCCATCGAGGACGTAGGTATGCAAGCCCAGAGCATGCAGCCGTCGCTCGGCTGCGTCAGCGATCGTAGATTTGCCCGATCCGGGCAACCCTGTCATCCACACCACACGGGGACGCTGGTGCTTCAGACGAGCGCGCGCATCGCGATCTACTTCATAGTTGTGCGGGACAACATTGAGCGAGCGACGAAGTGCATGAGTCACCATGCCCGCCGCGACCGTGTCAGCCGAGACGCGGTCAACCAAGAGGAAGCCCCCGGTCTCACGAATACTTGAGTAGGCATCCATCGGAATCGCGGTGTCGGTCGCAATCTCCACACGACCAATGTCGTTGGTTTCTAGAACGCGTGCTGCCAGTTGCTGGCCTGTGACGACATCTCGGCGATGTCGCACGACGGTCACCGTGGCCGGGATCGTGCGCGGTCCAATGGTCAGCAGGTAGGAACGCCCGTGCATGAGAGATTCTTCGCCTACCCACACCAGGTCAGCAGAAAATCTGTCAGCAGGTTGTGGCCATGCCGTCTCGCCTGATGCGGTCGCCCCGGAGGCAGCAAGTAGATCGCCTCGAGTCACGTCCACCTCACGGTCGAGGGTGATTGTGATGGCGTCTCCGGTTCTAGCCTCATCGCGATCGCCTTCGAAGGTGACGATTCGATCAATGATGGCGGTCTGACCCGAATCAGCAACAACGATCTCGTCACCTGGGTGAACAGTGCCGGCAGCAACCGTGCCCACGTAGCCGCGGAAGTTGCCTTCAGCCCGCGATACAAACTGCACCGGCATGCGGAAGGGCGATTCGTGATCGGCAGGCGGGGGTTCCCAATTGGCAAGCGCATCCAGGATCGATGGGCCGTGGTACCACGACATCTTCGTCGCCGATTTAGTGATGTTTTCGCCTTCGAATGCACTCACGGGAATCGCTGACACCTCATCGAGTCCCAACCGAGCGGCAGCCGCCTTGACTACTCCGGTCAACTCCTCGAATATCGCGTGGTCGTATCGGACGAGATCCATCTTGTTGATCGCAATGATGATGCTTCGTACACCCATGAGTGCGCACACAGTCAAATGCCGATGAGTCTGGTCTCGGATGCCACGATCTGCATCGACAAGGAGCACCGCCACATCGGCGTTCGATGCCGCCACAGCCATATTGCGGGTGTATTGCTCGTGTCCTGGAGCATCAGCGATGATGACTCGGCGTCCATTCGGCAAGTACAGGTGCCGGTAGGCAACGTCGATCGTGATGCCCTGCTCACGCTCTGCCTCGAGTCCGTCGGTCAAGAGCGAATAGTCAACTTCTCCCACCGGGATCGTGGATCCCCCGCGACGGGTGCGACGCGCGTAGTCCAACTGATCTTCGGGAACGCTGCCGGTCTCAGCTAGCAATCGTCCGATGAGAGTGGACTTGCCATCATCTACCGAGCCACAAGCAACAAGGCGCACGACGGGCACGTCGTCTACGCCCCCAGTGCGGGAAATCGTGTTCGTCGTAGTCATTAGAAGTAGCCCTCCGCCTTCTTGGCTTCCATGGAGCCACCGCCCTCTCCGTCGATGAGACGGCCCGCACGCTCAGAGACATTGCTCTCCAGCATTTCGGTGAGAAGGGAATCAAGATCGGCCGCCTCAGACTCCACGGCACCTGTGAGGGTGTAGCAACCAAGCGTGCGAAAGCGTACGGATTTCATCATCGGCGTCTCACCCTCGCGCAGCGGAAGCCGATCATCGTCCACCATGATGAGCGTTCCGTCACGCTCGACGACGGGACGCGGCTTGGCGAAGTACAGATCCACGATCTCGATGTTCTCTCGGCGGATATAGCGCCACACATCGAATTCGGTCCAGTTGCTAATGGGGAATGCCCGCATCGTCTGCCCTTCGGACAGGCGCGTGTTTGCGGTGCGCCAGAACTCAGGACGCTGCTTGCGAGGCTCCCAGCGGTGCCCTGCTTCACGCAGCGAAAAGATGCGCTCCTTTGCGCGAGAACGCTCCTCATCACGACGCGCTCCGCCGATCGCACAATCAAATTGGTAACGATCCAGACCTTCACGCAAAGCAACCGTCTTCATCAGCCGGGTGTATTCCTGTGCCCCGTGCGTATAGGGAGTTACCCCTTCGGCGATCGCCTCAAGATTCTGCGCAATGCGCAGGTCGAGCCCGAGTTCGACGGCCACCCGGTCGCGAAAAGCAATCATCTCCTTGAACTTCCAGGTTGTATCAATGTGCATGACCGGCATGGGAATGGGCGCAGGGTAGAACGCCTTGCGAGCTAGGTGCAGCAAGACGCTGGAGTCCTTGCCGATGCTGTATAGCAACACCGGACGCTGGAAGGCACCGGCGACCTCACGAAACACGTGGATCGCCTCTGCCTCTAGGGCGTCGAGCACATCGTTACTGGTGACTGAGGCGACGCTCACGTCAATTCCTTTCGAAGAGAGCCGTCAGGCCTCGGACATGACATCGACAGCCGGCTTGCCCAACGCAGCAGCGCGAGCCGCGCGGCGAGCCGCGACTTCGTCGGTCGCGGACTGGACGAAGGCGGGATCGAGCGGTTCTTGGGCAATTCGGGTCACGGGATTGCGAGAAGCGATGTAGGCGCCGAGTTCAGGCCCGGACTCCCATGACGTGATGAGGCAGTATCGCGGCTCGGAACCTGGGTGCCACACCGCATGCCAGAGCCGCTGAGTGTCCACGATGACCTGTGCGCCGGCGGGAAGTGGAATGCGCGTCTCCGTCGACGGGTCGTCGCGGTCCTCGCGTAGCACCATGAACGAATCCGGATTATCGGTGAGATTGAAGAAGCCGCGGACGATCCAGCCTGTCCCTTCGGGGTTGAGGCGATTGTTGTCGTCAATGTGCAGGTTGTAGAGAGTCTCGGCGTAAGCGGTCGGCTGTAGTTCGATCACTCGGCAGCGACCGATGTTGGCGCCTGGCTCTTCCGCACGCGCCTTTAGCCGCGGCGCGACCGCAATGTTCTGCTCGACCCAAACGCCATCCTTGTCGGTCTTGGGCGGATTGTGGTGCCAGAAGCCATTGCATTCCAGATCCCCATAGGCGGAGGCAAGGGGCGCGAATCGGGTCTCGCCAGAGGACTTCCAATCGACGAACTCGATATCGAGCCATTCCTGCGGATCCCGAGACTGATCGTACGGATCAAGCACGACATATCCGGTTTCTTCAAACACAGGCAGGGTCACGTAGCCCATGTCTCACCTCCTCAACTGTTGTTTGAAACATTCTCCCCTATGCCTGTGGATCTGTTGCGGACCGGCACGACTCCCAGAGGCACATTGCTGCCGCCGAAGCCAGATTGAGGCTCTCGGCTCCGCCAGACATGGGAATGCGAATACGCACATCGGCGTGTGTGAGCACGAGTGGGGGTAGGCCATGGGCCTCCGTACCAAACAGCCAGATCACAGGGCGCCGCAGAACTTCAGCAGCTGCCGCCGATCCGAGCTCGCAGTCTCCAATGCCCGACGTGGCGACAAGACGACGACCAGACGCCGCATTGCGCACCTGGTCCCACGTGACACCCGTCACTATGGGCACGCGGAAGAGTGCACCCGCGGTGGCCCGAACACATTTGCCGTTGTGGGGGTCAACGGAGCCTTCGGTAAACAGCACAGCGGTTGCGCCACACGCTTCGGCTGTACGAATGACGGTGCCAGCGTTACCGGGATCATTCGTCTGATCGAGAACAACCCACATGCCTTCGTGCGCGATTTCGCCAAGACTTCGGGCGACGAGCCCACACACCGCCAACACCCCCTGTGATTGCCGGGTGTCCGACATGGCTGCAAGCACTTCTTCGGAGACGGTCACGATTTCGCTGATCCCACCACCCGTGGACGCCGCCTCGATCAAGCTGTGAATCTCGGGGTGCGACTCGGTAAAGGACTTCGTGACATAGATCGAGTCGACGAGGCCAGCAGCCAAGCCAGCTGCCACATTTGTGGGCCCTTCGACGACGAAAGCACCGTCAGAGAGACGGTGCTTTCGTTCGTGCAGTCTGCGTACAGCAGAGACCCGCGCCGACTTCGTCGATGTGATCTCAGTGTGTCGAGAGCGTCGAGCGTCGTCGGACACGTTGGTCAGGCGGCAGGGTGCGACGCGAGCGCCGAACGGGCGACCCCAACGAGCGCGGTGAACGCGGCCTCGTCGTTGACTGCCAATTCGGCGAGCATGCGACGGTCAACCTCGACACCAGCGATCTTAAGTCCCTGGATGAAGCGGTTGTAGGTCATGCCTTGTGCGCGGACGCCAGCGTTGATGCGCTGGATCCACAGACGACGGAAATCGCCCTTGCGGTCCTTGCGGTCGTTGTAGGCATAGACGAGCGAGTGTGTGACCTGCTCCTTAGCCTTGCGGTACAGGCGCGAACGCTGGCCACGGTAACCGCTGGCCTGCTCGAGGATCTCTCGGCGCTTCTTGTGCGCATTTACTGCGCGCTTGACGCGTGCCATGTCTTATCTCCTTGATTCGGGACGGTCAGCGACCGAGCAGCTTCTTGATTTTCTTGACATCGGACGGTGCGACCACCTGGTCGACTGCCAGACGACGCGTACGACGGCTGGTCTTGTGCTCCAGGAGATGTCGGCGATTGGCCTGCTCACGCATGATCTTGCCTGAGCCGGTGACTCTGAACCGCTTCTTGGCCCCGCTATGCGTCTTCATCTTCGGCATTGCTCGTCCCTACCTTCTCGTGCGTTCCATTGCCCGGTCTCGGACAACTTCTAGTCTTCGGTCTCTACCTCAGTGGCTTCGGCTGGTCTGTCACCAGCGGCCCGCTTGCGGAGTGGTGCAAGCACCATCAGCATGTTGCGTCCGTCTTGCTTGGGGCTGGACTCGACGAAGCCAATTTCGCCAACGTCTTCGGCCAACTTGTTCAGCAGACGTAGACCCAACTCCGGTCGCGACTGCTCGCGCCCACGGAACATGATCGTGATCTTCACCTTGTCGCCAGCCTTGAGGAACCGCACCACGTGACCCTTTTTTGTCTCGTAGTCGTGCGGATCGATCTTTGGTCGGAGTTTCATTTCCTTGATGATCGTGTGGGCCTGATTCTTGCGCGCCTCACGTAGCTTGACCGCGGCTTCGTACTTGAACTTGCCGTAATCCATGAGCTTCGCGACTGGCGGCTTTGCCATCGGCGCAACCTCGACGAGGTCGAGATCGGACTCCTGAGCAAGGCGCAGCGCATCATCGATCCGCACGATCCCGACCTGCTCACCATTGGGCCCGACTAAGCGGACTTCAGGTACGCGGATGCGATCGTTGATCCTTGGCTCGACGCTGATAGTGCCTCCTTGGGTGCTGCCCCACCCGGAGGTTCCGGGTGGCACGCGCGCAGCCCCGGACAGACACGTCTTGCGTGTCTAGACCCGTACTCGCCTGAGGCGGCATGGGTGGGAACCGGAGGCTCCGCTTGTGTGTTGATAAGGGTAGCAGGCCCCGCAGGGGGGTCTGCAAGTTCGATGCCTCAGCCCCTACAGGCGGCAGGCGCGGATGTCGGTGACGAGGATGCCGCGCGCCCCAAGGTCGTAGAGCTCGTCCATGATCCGGTGCAGGTCTGCCTTGGGAACCATGGCTCGGACGGCTCGCCACGCGGGGTCATGAAGGGGCGAGACCGTGGGCGACTCAAATCCTGGGGTGATCGCACAGGCTCGATCGAGGTGCTCGGCAGCTACGTCATAGTCGATGAGCACATAGGTGCGGGCGACCATTACGCCTTCAAGCCGACGCACGAAGGTATCGACAGCCGGGTCTGCGGACGCACCTCGCCGGCGCACGACGGTGGCCTCGCTGACCAGGATTGGGTCACCGATGACGCTGAGGCCCGCTTGACGGAGTGTGGTTCCGGTGTCGACGACATCGGCAATCGCATCGGCGACACCGAGGGCGACCGCATTTTCGACGGCGCCTTCCAGCTCGACAATCGATGCCTCGATGCCTTCGCGCTTTAGATAGTCACTGAGCACTCGGCCGTATGACGTGGCGATGCGAAGGCCTTGAAGATCGCGCACTGAGGACGCGGTTCCTGTCGGGGCTGCCAGCCGGAAGGTCGAAGGCGCAAAACCGAGTGGGACGAGTTCTTCAGCCGGGGCGCCCGAATCGAGCAGCATGTCGCGACCGGTTACGCCGATTTCCAATGTTCCAGCGCCCACGTAGGTTGCAATGTCGCGGGGACGTAGAAAGAAGAACTCCACATCGTTGATGGGATCTTGAACCACCAAGTCGCGTCCAGTCATCGACACGCGATAGCCAGCCTCGATCAGAATTTCGCGAGCGGGCTCAGCCAACTGGCCCTTATTGGGAATCGCAACACGCAGCATCGAAAACTCCTAGAGGCACTCGTAGACATCGGACAAGGTCACACCGCTGGCGAGCATGAGTGCCTGCGCCTGATACAGCAACTGCGCGATCTCCTCTGCTGTCCGCTGCTTACCTTCGTGCTCAGCCGCCATCCACGCCTCGGCGGCCTCTTCGACCACCTTCTTGCCCACAGCGTGAACCCCTTGGGCAATCAGGGCCACGGTTGAGGAGGATGGGTCGCCTTCAGCGACCTTACGGTGCAACTCCGCGTACAACTCATCGAACGTCTTCACGTGGCCCACTGTAGGGGCAAAAAGTAACTACAGGGTGCGCAGGGTCATAGCGGTCGATAAAGCAGCCTCAGCAGCTTCGCGGCCCTTGCTCTCTCGCGAAGAGGGCAGTCCGGCGCGATCACGGGCCTGCTCCTCGTTATCGCAGGTAAGTAATCCGAACCCCACCGGCACCCCGGAGTCAATGGCCACGCGGACCAGCCCTTCGCTCGTCGCAGCGCTGACGTACTCGAAGTGGGGGGTACCGCCGCGGATGATGACGCCTAGAGCAATGACGGCGTCGTAACCACGCTGGGTGAGCGCACGAGCCACCACAGGGAGCTCAAAGGAACCGGTCACACGGACCAACTTAGGCTCGGTCACTCCAGCCGCCGCACACGTCTCGAGCGCACCGTTGATGAGCCCCGTCATGATCTCGTCATGCCACATGGACGCAACGACGGCCACCTTCAGGTCGCTTAACCCGGAGAGTTGAATCGTCGGTGAACCAGCACCACTCACTTGCTGTCCTCCTCGAAGATCAGTTCGTGGCCAAAGCGATCTCGCTTGGTACGCAAGTAAGCGGCATTGTGGTCATTGGGGTGCATTTCCAACGACACCCGCTCAATGATTGACAGACCGTAGCCCTCAAGTCCGGCGCGCTTCGCCGGATTGTTGGTCAGCAAACGCATCGATTTCACCCCGAGGTCGGCAAGGATCTGCGCTCCGGTGCCGTATTCGCGGGCATCAGCGGGAAGCCCCAGATCAAGATTGGCATCCATGGTGTCTCGCCCTCCGTCTTGGAGTGCATACGCCTGCAGTTTTTGGAGAAGACCGATCCCACGGCCTTCGTGCCCGCGCACGTAGAGGACAACACCGCGGCCCTCTGTGGCGATGCGACGCAACGCGGCCTGAAGTTGCGGACCGCAATCACACCGCAAGGATCCAAATACATCTCCAGTCAAACATTCGGAGTGGACCCGAACCAAGACACTCTCACCATCACCGATATCGCCGGCGATGAGCGCGATGTGCTCCACGTCATCGATCAAACTTCGATAGCCCACGGCTCGAAAATCTCCGAACTCCGAGGGAAGAATCGTCTCGGCGACCATTTCAACTTGCTTCTCAGTACGCCGCCGATAGCGAATCAGGTCGGCGATTGAGATCATCACGAGTCCGTGCGTGTCAGAAAACGCACGGCAATCGTCTGCCCGCATCATCGTGCCGTCGTCGTTGACCAACTCGCACAAAGCGCCTGCTGGGCGTAGCCCGGCGAGTTTCGCCAAGTCCACAGATGCCTCAGTGTGTCCGGCGCGACGCAGGACGCCACCTTCAACCGCACGCAGCGGCATGACGTGTCCGGGGCGCGTGAGTTGGTGCGGAGTGGTCTCTGGATCGGCGAGCATGCTCAAGGTGAGCGAACGGTCTTCTGCGGAGATTCCTGTTGCGACAACATCACGGGCGTCAACAGAGATCGCGTAAGCAGTCCCGCGTCGGTCCTCATTGATCACAGTCATCGGAGGTAGATGAAGCCGGTCGAGATCTTCACCGGTCATGCCGACACAGATATAGCCAGACGTGTGCCGGACCATGAATGCCGTCATCTCGGTTGTCGCCAACTCCGCGGCGAAGATCAGATCGCCTTCGTTCTCGCGGTCAGCGTCGTCCACAACCACCACGGGACGGCCAGCCTTTATGGCCGCGACCGCATCCTCAATGGAGTCGAGTCGTGTCTGCACCTGCTCGCTCGAATCAGCGACTGTCATCGACCCTCCCAGCCAAAAGCCCCTCAACGTACTTCGCTAGTACGTCAACCTCAAGGTTCACGATAGCCCCTTCGACGACAGTGCCCATCGAAGTGTTCTCCAGGGTCGTGGGGATGAGAGAGACTTCTAGCCAGGGCTCCTGTCCATGCTGCACGGCCGAGACAGTGAGGCTGACCCCATCAATGGCAATCGAACCCTTTTCGACTACATACTTCGCAAGTCCCATGGGGACAGCGATCCGCACGATCTCCCAATGCTCCGATGGTGTGCGAAGAAGCACAGTGCCGATACCGTCAACATGGCCCTGCATGATGTGTCCGCCCAGACGCGAGGTCGGAGTAACCGCCCGCTCGAGGTTGACGCGCGCACCTGGTACGGCCTGCGCGAGCGATGTGCGATTGAGCGTCTCGCGCATCACGTCAGCCGAGAACGCACCATCCTTTACGTCAACCACAGTGAGGCATACACCATTGACCGCAATGGAGTCGCCTTCGGAGGCGTCGGAGGTGACGAGCGGGCCTTCAATACGCATCAGCGCTGCGTCGTCGGTGTGCCAGTCGATAGACACCACACGCCCTTGCTCTTCGACGATGCCAGTGAACATCAGGCCTCCCTCACTACGTAGGCGTCAATTCGAACATCCGCTCCGCACATCTGCACGTTGGAGATCCTGAGCGCCACTCGATCCGACAGCGTAGAGATACCAAAATCACCTATTGCCGGCGTTCCGGTGCCTAGGACGGCCGGTGCGACGTACCACCGCACCTCGTCTACGAGACCCGCTTGCACAAATGCGGCAGCCACCGTGGCGCCTCCTTCAACCATGAGGGTGCGAATCTCCCGCTCATGCAGGACACGCAGGACTTCATGCGGATCACGTGTGCGCACATGAAGCCCAGTCGAGGAGACAACACGCGATTCGGGAACATCTCGCAGCCCCATCACGACAGGGAGGGGTTGTGCACCCTCGAAATCGGGCAGCCGAACATTGAGTTGCGGGTTGTCACTGATCACCGTGGAGGTACCGACGAGAACCGCGTCAACTTCGGCCCGCAATCGATGAACATCCATTCGTGCTTCTTCACCGGTGATCCACGTCGCGGTGCCGTCACTTGCAGAGATTCGACCATCCAACGTTGCGGCGACCTTCCAGATGACCCACGGCCATCCTCGATGCACCGCGGTGCTCCACCGCGCATTGATCGCGATGCATTGATCCGCAAGTAAACCCCCCTCGACGAATATCCCTGCCGCCTGTAGTGCAGTGGCGCCTCCTTGCGCAACCGAATGCGGGTCACTTTGGCCAAATACGACTCGTGACACACCTGCACTGATCAGAGCCTCCACACACGGACCCGTACGGCCCGTGTGGTTGCAGGGTTCGAGTGTTACGACTGCTGTAGCGCCTTCCGCAGCGGGGCCTGCGGCGTTGAGGGCGACTACCTCGGCGTGATCCGATCCGGCCCCAAGGTGTGCGCCTTCGGCAATGACTGTGTCCGTGGAATCCAAGATGACACAACCGACTCGAGGATTCGGACCACGAAGCGTGCCCACGGCCGCAGCAAGACGAAGCGCGCGCTCCATCGCTGCCAGTTCGGCGGACGATGTCACCTAGTGAACCGATCCTGCTTTTGTGGCCATTTCGCGCAGTTGACCGACCATGGCATCAGGATCTGCGGCTGCGAATACCGCGGAGCCAGCAACGAAAACATCTGCACCGGCTGACGCACAGCGTTCAATCGTTTCGACAGACACTCCCCCGTCGACCTGGAGCCATACTTGCGCTCCAGACTTTCGAATGAGCTCACGCGCGATCGTGATCTTTGGCAGGACGACATCAAGGAACTTCTGGCCCCCAAAGCCCGGTTCGACCGTCATCAGCAAGAGCATGTCGATCTCAGGGAACATGTCCGCGTACGGCTCCACGGGGGTCGCCGGACGAAGCCCTATGCCAGCCCGAGCGCCCTGTGCTCGAAGTTCACGGGCGAGCCGGATTGGTGCGCGCGCCGCTTCGACATGGAAGGTCACACTTGCGGCCCCGGCCTCTGCGTAGGCAGGCGCCCAGCGGTCGGGGTCTTCGATCATCAGGTGACAGTCCAGCGGGATTGTGGTCGCCTTGAGCAACGACTCCACGATCGGTAGTCCCAGGGTGAGGTTTGGGACAAAGTGGTTGTCCATGACATCCACGTGGAGCATGTCAGCGGAGGAGACTCGGGCAGCCTCATCAGCGAGGCGCGCGAAATCCGACGCTAGGAGACTTGGGCACAGGAGAGGAGCCATGTACCGAAGGCTACCGGCGACGGAGCATGGCGAGGTACATCCCGTCCGTCCCATGGATGTCGGGCCACAGGCGCACCCCGGGCCCACGCCCCAGATCGGGGATTCCGGGTAGGAATTCACGTGCGTCCAACTGCTCCACATCAGTGCGGCCACGAAGAACATCGGAGACCACTAGGTCCGTTTCGGCGGTATGCGGTGAGCAGGTCGAATAGGCCACCACTCCCCCAGGTCGGGTGGCGTCTAACGCTGCCGAGAGCAACCCGATTTGAATCGGACGAAGGGTCGCGAGATCAGAGGGAGTACGCCGCCAGCGCGCCTCGGGGCGCCTGCGCAGGGCACCTATCCCGGTGCAGGGAACATCTGCCAGGGTGCGGTCGAACTTCACTGAACCCCACGGCGCCGCCGTTGAATCACCGACGAGAACTTCTACGCCGGGGCCAACGCTGCGAGAGACGAGTGCGGCTCGATGAGCATGCTGTTCGACGGCGGTGAGGCGGGCACCCCGCTCTCGCGCAAGCCCGGCGAGTAGCGCTGCTTTGCCGCCCGGCCCAGCAGCGAGATCCAACCAACGCACGTCACCATCGACACTCGCTCGAGACAGCGCAATGGCAACCAGTTGGCTGCCTTCGTCTTGTACTCCCACATCGCCCGTCGTCACAGCACGAAGTTCTTCGGGCTGACCAGTAAGCAAAGTTGCTGCGTAAGGCGACCAGCGACCGGGCTCCACTCTCGAGTCAGCCAGTAGGTCGGACACGAGAGCGCGACCCGGTCGGGCCACGAGAGTCGGCCGGGCAGGTTCATTGTCAGCGCGAAGTACATCGACGATTCGTGTCGGGTCTGCTCGATCTGCCGCGAGAGCCTGTTGGAGGGCCCGCACGATCCAGACTGGGTGCGACCATTCGATGGAGAGTGCGTCAACTCCGGTGAGATCGGACGTGATGATCTCGACCCATTCTTCGGGAGTTTTGGCGGTTACTTTGCGCAAGACTGCGTTGGCCATTTTGGCCGGTCCATCGCCGCACACGGATCGAGCAAGATCCACACTCTCGCCTACGGCGGCATGATCAGGCACCCGCATATGCACAATCTGATGAACGCCGAGTCGAAGCACATCAAGGAGGCGCCCATCAAGTTTGGCTAACGGTCGATCGACACATTGAGCCAGAATTGCGTCGTATCGACCGCGCCACCGCAGCGTGCCATAAGCGAGTTCGGTGGCAAAAGCCGCGTCTCGACCGGACACACCGACTTTGTCAAGAAT
>CAINMH010000163.1 GCA_903850745.1 uncultured bacterium | reverse complement strand
GTAGGTTCGACCCCGTACTCGGCCAGTTCGTCCTTGGCCGTGAAAGTCTCCGCTTCGCGACCCCAGCCGCGCTCCTCGCTAATTCCGCCACCAAGTGTGTACATCACGGTGTCAAGGTCCGGGCACACACGTAAACCGTGAACCCAGATGTCGTCGCCGGTGTTTCCGATGACGCTAACGTCGCCTTGGGGCACCATTCCGGTGGCCATGCCATGCAGCAGGCCGCGGAGGAAACGGGCGCCGCCGACGCCACCTGCAAGTGCCGTGATTCGCATGGGGGCATCCTGCCATTGCTGGGGTCGTAGAGTGACCGGGTGGAGTCAGTTAATCAGCGGCAGGTAGATCGCGCGCTCGGCCGGGCCGAGCGTGGGGTAGCGCTTGATCGGGATGAGATCACTGCCCTCTTGCATTGCCGAGGTGCTGAGCTGGATCGCCTGCTCGAGGTCGCCACGCGCATTCGCGATCAGGGACTCGCTGCGGCGGGTCGGCCGGGCATCATTACTTACTCTCGCAAGGTTTTCATTCCGCTGACGCGACTGTGCCGTGACCGTTGCCACTACTGCACCTTCGCGACAGTCCCTGGACGAGTCGAGTCTGCGTTTTTGGAACCCGATGAAGTTCTTCGGATAGCGCGTGAGGGCGCGGCGTTGGGCTGTAAGGAAGCTCTTTTCACACTGGGCGATCGTCCAGAGGAGCGCTGGCCGGTAGCACGCGAATGGCTTGACGAGCATGGCTTCGACGACACGCTGGCCTACGTACGCGCTATGGCAATTCGCGTTTTGGAGGAGACGGGCTTGCTCCCGCACCTCAACCCTGGCGTGATGTCGTGGCAGGAAATGCAGCGACTCAAGCCGGTGGCTCCCAGCATGGGAATGATGCTGGAAACTACGTCTGAGCGACTCTGGTCTGAACCTAGTGGCCCACATTTCGGTAGCCCCGACAAGGAACCTAAAGTCCGGCTTCGCGTGCTAGAAGATGCCGGCAGGCTGGCGATTCCCTTCACGTCCGGCATCTTGGTAGGCATCGGTGAAACACCAGATGAGCGTGCAGATGCGCTTTTGGAATTACGAGCTGTTCACCGCAGACATGGCCACCTACAAGAAGTGATCGTGCAAAATTTCCGATCCAAGCCTGACACGGCCATGCGCAACGTGGCTGATCTTGAGGATGAGGAATACCTCGCCACTCTGGCTACCGCTCGAGTGGTGCTCGGCTCGCGCATGCGGCTGCAGGCACCCCCTAATCTCACCGAACCCGCCGCGCTCACTCGACTGCTACGCGCGGGCGTCGATGACTGGGGCGGCGTGAGTCCGCTCACCCCCGACCACGTCAATCCCGAACGACCTTGGCCGCAGATCGACGCACTCGCGCGGCTCACGGCTGATGCGGGTTTCTCCTTGCGCGAGCGGCTCACAGCGCACCCCGAATATGTCCTGCGTCCCGACCCCTGGATCGACGCCCGGGTCCTGCCGCACGTCAATGCCCTACGAGACGAGATCGGGCTTGCAAATCATCACGCGGCTGTTGTGGGCATTGCCTGGCAAGAGCCTGATGACGAGGCTCATCAGGGTGTCTATGCAGCTTTCGCGGCCCAGCACAGCGGAGGGCGTACCGAACTTCACGTAGAGGTGGATTCGATCGGGCGGACGGACGACCGCCGAAGTGACTTCGACGAGGTCTATGGCGACTGGTCGGAATTGCGCGAACGTACGTCGGGTTGGGCATCGGCACCAGAGCGGTTGGATTCCGACGTGGTGCGTGCGCTCTCGCTCGCCGAGAAGGATCCGGAAGCGCTCGCTCTGGAGGCCAATCACGATCTGGCGGTGGCACTCATGTCCGCCGATGGCGCCGGGCTCACCGCGCTAGCAGATCTCGCCAATGAATTACGTCGTGAAGTGGTCGGTGATGTAGTCACTTACGTTGTCAATCGCAATATCAACTTCACCAATGTCTGCTACACCGGATGCCGGTTCTGTGCCTTTGCTCAGCGACGTACGGACGTTGACGCATTCACGCTGGACCTGGACGAAGTGCGCAATCGAGTGCGTGAAGCCGCCGCTGTGGGCGCTACTGAGATTTGTATGCAGGGCGGCATCCATCCCGATCTGCCTGGTACGGCCTACTTCGACCTCGCACGTGCCGTCAAGGAGGCTGTGCCCGAGATTCACTTGCATGCATTCAGTCCGATGGAAGTCGTCAATGGGGCGTCGAAGTCTGGGTTGTCTATACGCGATTGGCTTCAGACAGCGCGCGAAGCCGGACTCGATTCGATCCCGGGGACCGCAGCGGAAATTCTTGACGATGAGGTTCGCTGGATCCTCACCAAGGGGAAACTTCCCACTGAAGCGTGGATCGAAGTTGTGACGACAGCGCATGAGCTCGGCATTCGTTCTACATCCACGATGATGTATGGCCACGTCGATCATCCCGGTCATTGGGTTGCTCACGTACGTCTTCTCCGCCAGATCCAGATGCGCACAGGAGGATTCACCGAATTCGTTCCGCTGCCCTTCATCCACACCAATGCTCCCGTCTACCTGGCGGGTGTTGCGAGGCCCGGGCCGACCCCGCGTGACAACCTCGCGGTTCACGCGATGGCTCGCGTCATGTTGCACGGGGCTATCGACCACATTCAGTGCTCGTGGGTCAAGCTGGGGGATGAAGGCTGTCGGGCCATGCTTTCCGGAGGGGCAGATGACCTCGGCGGGACCTTGATGGAAGAGACCATAAGCCGCATGGCGGGGTCAGAGAACGGCTCCGCCAAAACGGTCAATGACCTGCGCGCCCTTGCTGAGTCCCTCGGGCGAACGCCCCTTCAGCGGACGACGGTCTATGGCCGATTGACCGATTCTGTGGAAGTTTTGCCCACCAATTCCCGACTAGGACTTGACGTAGCAGGGGTGCGCGCCCTGTAATAACATCGTTGTGATTTAGTTATCTGGTTGTGTCCGGCAATTCGTCCTTAGGAGGTTCCACGGTGGGTGAGATGCTTCCGCTACCGCTCTCCGACGTGGAAGAGCTCGCGTGGCAGGAAAAGGCGCTGTGTGCCCAGACCGATCCGGAAGCCTTCTTCCCGGAAAAGGGCGGCAGCACCCGCGAGGCCAAGAGAGTCTGCCTGTCGTGCGAGGTGCGCTCCGACTGTCTTGAGTACGCACTGTCCAACGATGAGCGCTTCGGGATCTGGGGCGGTCTGTCAGAACGCGAGCGGCGCCGACTCAAGAAGCAGGCAGTCTGATTCCCACTGAGTCCGGCGGATTTGACCAACACGAACCCGTCGCCAGTGACCTTGAGGAACTTCCCGACTGGGTTCAGCCAGGTGTGGCCCGGCTCCATCATGTGAGCGCTGTGGTCGTTGCTCACAACGGCGCTGTTTGGCTCCCGACCGTGACTTCCTTTTTGGCTGAGCAGACTCGGCTCCCGGATTCCGTTGTGGGTGTTGATACCGGGTCCACCGACGGCTCGGCCGTCATCCTCAGTGACGCTCTCGGCGCTGCTCGCGTCATCAGGATGAGCGCAGATACGGCTTTTGGCGCGGCTGTTCAAGCCGGCATCGCGTCTTTGCCGCGGCAGCTCGAAGAGGACGTAATTGAGTGGTTGTGGATCTTGCACGATGACAGTGCTCCCGACTCGGCGTGTCTCGAACGGCTACTGCGTGACTCGGATCTGCATGCAACCACCGCAGTGTTCGGTGCAAAGGCCCTCGGCTGGCATGACCGCCGGTTACTCCTCGAAGTGGGTTTCAGCGTTATGGGATCCGGACGACGGGTCACCGGTCTAGAGCGACGCGAACACGATCAAGGCCAGCATGACGATCGTTCGGACACCTTGGCCGTGGGGTCCGCCGGCATGCTGGTTCGCCGTGATGTGTGGGACGCACTGGGTGGTTTCGATCCGGCATTGCCGCTGTTCCGCGACGATCTGGACTTTTGTTGGCGCGTTCATCGGGCGGGTCACGCCGTACGTGTCGTTCCCGCTGCAGTCATCTACCACCGTGAGGCTTCTTTCCATGGGCGCCGCTCGACGGGAAGCCGCCGCGAAGGCGGGGGTGGACCAGTGCGCCGATCGCGCATGCACCGCGCTGATCGCCGATCGGCCCTGCATGTCCTACTGGCCCAAACCCCGGGGTGGCGGCTGCCTTTCACCTTCATGCGACTCGCGCTTGGCACGCTGTTCCGGTCGCTTCTCTACGTCCTGGGCAAGGACTTGGGTCGCGCGAGCGACGAGTTGCGAGCACTGGGTGGAGTGATTACTCACCTAGGTCAGCTCACAGCTTCTCGGCGCCGCAATAGGGGCCTTGCATCATCGTCATGTGTCAGGTGGCTGCGTCCTCGCGCGCGCACGCGTTTGCGGCATGCGATCGAAGCTGTCGGTGGCATGCTCGCCTCTGGCTCTCGCGCCACTTCCGAAGTTGACGAGGATGACTTCCCTGACGATTCACAACCCGGTGTCGTTCGCAGAACATTTATGCGCCCTTCGGTGTGGACTGCTTTGGTACTTCTCGTAATTGCTGCTGCCGCGAGTCGTTCCCTGTGGTGGGGCTCAGGGTCATTGTTTGGAGGTGCGCTGCTGCCTGCGCCAGAGGGCGCAGGTGATCTCTGGGCGACCTACACGCAGGGCTGGCACAGTCTCGGCCCGGGGTCGACGACTCCCGCGCCACCTTCGCTTGCGCTGCTTGCACTTTTCTCCAGCGTTTTGCTGGGCAAAGCACCATTGGCGATTGACCTGATCTTCTTGTTGGCTGTGCCTGCTGCAGGGTTCAGTGCTTTCTTGTCGAGCAGGGGCGTGGTCACCAGCACACCTGTGCGTGTGTGGCTGTCGGTGACGTATGCCCTACTACCCGCTGTCACAACGGCGCTCGGCACCGGCCGCATTGGCACACTCGCTGCCGCTGTGCTTCTGCCGCCGACTGTCCGCCTTCTTGCCCGATGTGCCGGCGTGGGCACTACAGGCACCGCCCTTCGCCCCGCCACGAACCGGACGCCATGGTTCACCGCAGTCGTGCTTTCTGTGCTGGTGGCCTTCGCACCAGTGCTGTGGGTGGTGGCTTTCGTTTTTGCCATCGTTGCGGCCGCAATCGGGCGCCAGGTGCGCAACCTTCTCATCGCTGTCCTCGCACCACTGTTCTTGCTCTTGCCGTGGTCTTTCGAGGTCGTGCTCAATCCGAGTCTGCTCTTGAGCGAACCCGGTGTGCCAGTTCTCGACGGGCTTCCGGTTACGCCTTTGCGCGCTGCACTTTTGCAGCCAGGTGGACCCGCACAACTTCCGTGGTGGCTCTTTGCTGGTCTCGTACTTGCTGCGCTGCTGGCGCTCCTTCGACATGACAAGGTACGAATTGCCCTTGCGCTATGGGGTGTCGCATTGGTGTCGCTCGTCATCGCAGTCATTCAGACTCGCGTCTACGTGACGCTGCCCGCGATCCAGGCCCCAGTACCTACTTGGCCTGGCCCGGCGACTTTGCTTCTGGGGTTTGCACTTGTGTGTGCGGCAGCGGTGGCTGGCGACGGTCTGCGCGAACGGATAGGTGGTGCGACCTTCGGCTGGCGGCAACCTGGGGCTCTGGTGCTGACGACGCTGGCCGTGCTGACGCCTTTCGCTGCGGTGGGTTGGTGGTTCGCTCAGCCACTTGGGCCGCTCCACAGAGGAGATCCAGCGCTGCTACCGGCCTACGTCGCGGAGGAGTCGCAGGGTCCCTCGCAGACGCGGACGCTTGCGATTAAGCGAGGTTCAGGTGGGGTGATGACTTACACGGTCCTCTCCGGTGGGGGACTTGTAGTGGGAGATGCCGAGACCGCACCGCCAGCCACTGCGTGGATGGGCATGGATGCGGCTGTTTCGGCGTTGACGTCTGGGCGAGGTGGAGACGAGGTCCGCGCGTTAGCTGCACAAGGCGTGGGTTACGTGCTGGTGACCGACGCACGCGATGGGGACCCACTCATTGCCACTCTCGACTCAGAGCCCGGCATGCGTAGACTTTCTCGCGCTCCAACCGGTGCATTGTGGAGCATCGCAG
>CAINMH010000162.1 GCA_903850745.1 uncultured bacterium | reverse complement strand
TTGCCCTTTCGCTTGCGAAATGCCATACGTGCCTGTCGCCAAGTCATCGACGAGACTCAACCGGACGTCATCGTGGGATTCGGGGGATTCGTGGCTTTGCCCGCTTACCTAGCGGCGCGCAGAGCCAACATCCCAGTGGTTGTCCATGAGGCCAATGCCAAAGCAGGATTGGCCAACCGCATCGGAGCGCGGTCAGCGAAGGCGCGCGCTGAGAATGTTGCGGGAAGCTTGTCGGATGCCACGCGTGTGGGAATCCCCTTGCGGCGATCCGTTTCAACTCTCGATCGTCGCGCGCTGCGTGACGAGGCACTTGCCCATTTCGGAATCAGTGGTGATCGTCCCGTGCTGCTAGTTTTTGGCGGTTCCCAGGGTGCCCAGCGCATTAACTCTGCTGTGTGGACCGCACTTCCCGCACTATTGGCGGCTGAGGTCACCGTGATTCACGGCGTGGGACAACGTAATGCTGAGGCTGCCCCAGCGGGCATAGCCGATCGCTACGTGCCACTTGCCTATATCGACCGCATGGACCTCGCTTATGCGGTTGCCGATCTCGCATTGTGTCGCTCGGGAGCGATGACGTGCGCCGAGCTTGCAGCAGTCGGCGTGCCTGCTATTTACGTGCCTCTCGCCATCGGCAACGGTGAACAGCGACTTAATGCCACGCCAGTCGTTGCAGCGGGCGGTGGACTGATTGTGGAAGACCCTGCTCTCAACGGAGAGATCGTAATCACGGAGATTTTGCCGTTGCTGGGCGATGGCGCTCGGCTGGCAACGATGGGGTCCGCTGCCGCAATATGGGGTGTGCGAGATGCAGACGAACTCCTCGCCGACATTGTGGTGCGAGTTGCTGCGGAGGGCCCATGACCGATCTGGCGTCCCTCGGGCGCGTGCACATCCTGGGCATTGGTGGTGCGGGGATGTCTGCCATCGCGCATGTGATGCTCGCCCGCGGTGTGGCGGTGTCGGGCAGTGATGCTCGAGACTCGCGCCGGTTGACCGCATTGCGTGCCCTCGGCGCTCACGTACAAGTAGGGCACGATGTGCACTATCTCGCCTCCGGCACAGTCGACACTGTGGTGATTTCTACCGCAATTCCGGCTGCCAATCCTGAGCTTGTCGAGGCGCGGAAGCGTGGTTTAGTCGTACTCAGTCGTGCTGAGGCCTTGGCTGCGGTGATGTCGGGATTTCGTCCGATTGCGGTTTCGGGTACTCACGGCAAGACCACTACGACCTCGATGGTCACGGTCGCGCTGCAGAATTGCGGTGTAGATCCCTCTTTTGTCATCGGTAGTGAACTGAATGATTCAGGTGCAAATGCGCATCTCGGCACTGGTGATGCGTTCGTCGTCGAAGCCGATGAGTCCGATGGGTCTTTCCTCCAGCTTGCCCCCTACATCGGCATTGTCACCAATGTAGAAGCCGATCACTTAGACCATTACGCGACGATCGACGACATCGAGATCGCTTTTCTCGATTTCGTGCGAGGGCTCTCGGGATTTGCGGTGATCTGCATCGACGATGACGGCGGGCGACGCTTGGCGGACAAATCTCGCTCTGTAGGCGTCGATGTACGCACCTATGGAGAGGCGCACGATGCGGACTATCGCACAGAGATCGTCGATCAAAGTCCGGCCGGCTGGACCTTTTCAGTAGTGCACGGTGGGGTTCGGCTCGGCAAGGTGACCTTGCAAGTCCCCGGACGGCACAACGTCGCGAATGCAACTGCTGCGATGGCTGCCGGGCTCGGCATGGGCCTCCCGGCCGAGAAACTCGCACGAGGACTCGCCGGATTCAGTGGCACAAAACGCCGTTTCGAATATCGCGGCGCAGAAGGCAATGTGCGGGTATTCGATGACTACGCGCATCACCCCACTGAGGTCGAAGCGACTTTGCGTGCGGCCCGTGACGTTGCTGCACCCGGTCGCGTGGTGGTGGCCTTTCAAGCACATCGCTACACCCGAACAGCAGCATTTGCCGCAGAGTTTGGGGCTGCGCTTGGTCTGGCGGACGAGGTCGTGTTGCTGGAGGTATATGCCGCGGGTGAGGCAGCGATTCCGGGTGCCAGCGGCCAGAGCATCGCAGCGCATGTGCCCGGTTCGACCACTGTGGTCTTCGAACCGTCGTGGTCGGCGGTTCCCGAGCGGCTCGTGGAGCGCGCACGTCCAGGAGACATCATCATGACTATGGGCGCGGGCGATGTCAGCATGCTCGTGCCGCAGATTCTGCAAGCACTGCAGAATCGGGGGTTCTAATGCGCAAGTTGCTCACGACAGTTGCCGTGATTGTCGTCGCGGGGGTGCTCACTTGGCTGGTGGTGTTCTCGCAGGTATTCGTTGTTCGACACGTGGAGGTGAGCGGGACCTCTCTACTGACTTCTGACCAGGTGCTCACGGCGGCCGATATCCCAGGCACGACTCAGATGGTTCGGCTTGATTCGGCCGGAGTCATTGATCGCGTTGCGGCGCTCCCTCAGGTCGCCAGCGTCGAGGTTCGCCGAGTTCCATTCGACCGGGTCCGCATAGTCGTCACCGAGCGAGTTGCGGTCGCAGTCATCGCTGGCGGGGCGGGTTTTCAACTCATCGATGCCACCGGCACCCCTTTCGTCGAAGCGGCTCAGCGACCTACGGATCTGCCCCTGTTGCCTAGCCTCGGTGACTCGGTGGGAGATCGCACTGCCCTTGCGGTCGCGGCCGCGCTTTCACTGGAGGTCCGCACGAAGGTCGACTCGATAACTGCTACAACCCGAGATAACGCCGAGTTGTCCATGCGGTCAGGTGCAAAAGTGCGCTGGGGGAGCGCAGCAGATAGCGCACTGAAATCCACTGTGTTGGTAGCCCTGCTGCAGACAAAGGCTCTGGTGTACGACGTGAGCGCACCAGACGTGCCGACGACCACGGGAAAATTGGCATGACGCCGACTCTCACACCGCCGGCGGTCGGAATGGCCGGGGCCATCGCGTGGGCAAGCGTGCATCATGGATTTACTCGATCGCCGCGTCACCTGGCAGGGATTGCAGCACTGCTGAGTTCCGCGGGCATTGCAACTGTGCGACCCGCCACGTCAGGTCTCATGCCGCGACGATCGATTCATGATCCGGGGCATCTGACTCGACGGGCAATCGAGCGCGCAGTGCACGCAGAGGTACAAGGGCTCGGCGACTTACCTTGGATTGGCATAGGCCACTCAGCTGGATCGGCAGTGGCCCTGCTAGAGGCCGCGGTCCGGTTGGAGAATGGGTTCTCTGTTGCGGGTGTCATCCTGCTCGACGGCACCGACACGATCAGGGGCGTCGCGAGACTCCCCGATGCGCCGATCCTGCTCATCTCCAATCCGCCTTCGAAATGCAATGCACAAGGTGCGTTGACGGCGCGCATCCGGGAGTCCAGAGAGGGCTTCGTGGGCCTGACCATTGTGGGTGGCGGACACGGCGACGCCGAGCGGATCGGCAGCGGGGGACCCGGTCATGTCCCTGCCGTCTACCGGTTTGCCTGTGGTGACCACAGTGCCGCCGAAGATGTAGCCATCGCGGAGTCACTCCTGCGGGGGTGGGTCGTCGACTTGGCTCTAGGGCGCGAGCTCACCCTGCGACCGGGCCACGCCATCGTCTCTGGCTGGGTCGAGGCAGGTCGCGTAGTAGAGATATAGGGCTCTTTACCGGGTGGCGGCTTGCGCTCCCCATAGGTATCCCCCTACCCTCAAGTCGCACCATACGTTTACTTCTGTCTCACCTTCAACTGAAGGTTGAGGCTTACTGCGCAGAGAGGGAAGCGCCGTGGCGGCTCCTCAGAACTACTTAGCGGTCATCAAGGTCGTCGGTGTCGGCGGCGGCGGTGTCAACGCTGTCAACCGGATGATCGACGCGGGACTCAAGGGCGTGGAGTTCATCGCCATCAACACTGACGCGCAGGCGCTGCTGCTGAGTGACGCCGATGTCAAGCTTGATGTTGGTCGTGAGCTCACGCGCGGACTTGGTGCGGGCGCTGACCCCGAGGTGGGTCGCGAGGCTGCCGAGTCGCACGCGGATGAGATCGAAGAGGTTCTGCGCGGAGCAGACATGGTGTTCGTCACTGCCGGCGAAGGTGGTGGCACAGGCACCGGAGGCGCACCAGTTGTTGCGCGCATCGCTCGCTCGCTCGGCGCACTCACCGTTGGCGTAGTGACACGGCCATTCGACTTCGAAGGTCGTCGACGTGCGGCGCAGGCTGAGATCGGTGTCGAAGCTCTTCGTGCCGAGGTCGACACACTCATCGTCATCCCCAACAACCGACTTCTGCAGTTGTCCGATCGCACGATCAGCGTGATTGACGCATTCCGTCAGGCTGACCTCGTACTCCTTCAGGGTGTTTCGGGAATTACCGAGCTCATCACGACGCCTGGTCTGATCAATGTCGACTTCGCTGATGTCCAGAGCGTCATGAAGGGCGCTGGCTCAGCGCTCATGGGTATCGGTTCGGCGCGTGGTGATGACCGAGCCGTTGAGGCCGCAGAGCGAGCCATCTCCAGCCCTCTCCTTGAGGCCAGCATCGAGGGCGCCCATGGTGTTCTCATCTCTATCTCCGGTGGCAGCGACCTTGGACTGTTCGAGGTTAATGAGGCCGCCCGGATGGTCTCCGACGCCGCTCACCCCGATGCCAACATCATCTTTGGCGCCGTCATCGACGACACTCTCGGCGACGAGGTTCGCGTTACCGTCATCGCCGCCGGATTCGATGGGGGAGCACCGACCCGTCGGACGACGCCCGTTGTCACCCGACGCGTTGCTGACGAGACGCCGATTGCCGCGGCTGCAGCGAATGCCTCCGCAAAGGCAGCGGAGGAGCAGGTCATCCCTGTTCAAGAGCCCATGCGTCCGATCCGCAAGGTGGTCTTCGATGACGCCGAGGGCGATGACCTCGACGTTCCCGACTTCCTGAAGTAGGCACGCTCAATGTCCGTCGGTTGGTTATTTACCGACCGGTGTGGCGGAGTAAGTGCTGCTCCCTACGAAGGCGCCAACTTAGGTCTTCATGTCGGCGATGATCCACAGGCAGTCAGTGCCAATCGCGCGGAGTTGTCCTCGCGCATTGGTGGGCCGGGCCTAGCCACGATGTCGCAGGTCCACGGATCGACTGTGCTTACTGCAGTGACTGCGGGCGACATTGGTGAAGCTGATGCACTTGTGTCGACGACTCCGGGCATCGCACTGGTTGTTCAGGTCGCGGACTGTGTGCCAGTCCTTCTTGCTGACGAATCAGCGGGCGTAATCGGCGCAGTACATGCGGGCTGGCGAGGTGCCGCTGTCGATGTAGTTGCTTCGGCCGTCGACCGGATGCAGCAACTCGGCGCACACGTAGGCGCGATGCAGGCCTACGTCGGGCCGGCAATTTGTGGCAGTTGTTATGAAGTTGGGCCCGAAGTCGTAGAGCAGGTGGGCAAGGTCATGCCTTGCGCTCCTGGGCGGACGTCGTGGGGGACAGCCGCTGTTGATCTTCGTGCCGGCATGCGAGAACGGCTGGAACGTCTGGGAATTCGATCCGAACTCGTGGGCGGGTGCACCTACGAGCATCCCGAGACTTACTTTTCCTACCGGCGCGACGGGGTGACGGGCCGACAGGCCGGTGTCATATGGATGAGATGACCGACTCCCGCACCCAGGAGATCGCGATCTCGCTCGCCGAGGTACGCGAGCGCATTCGAGTAGCGAGTATCTCTGCGCAACGAGCCGAACCTACGTTGATTGTGGTCACGAAGACTTGGCCCGCGGATGACGTACGCCGCCTTGCCAGTCTGGGCGTGACCGATGTCGGTGAAAATCGCGATCAGGAGGCAGCTCCAAAATTCGATGCCACAGCAGATCTCGCACTGCGATGGCACATGGTGGGACAGTTGCAACGCAATAAGGCCAACCATGTGGCGCGCTACGCAGACGTGGTCCACGCACTCGATCGCACCGAGATCGTCGCGGCGCTTGATCGAGGAGCCGGTCTTGCGCAACGCCGGATCGTGGGGCTGATTCAAGTCAGTCTTGACGGAGCCGAGGGCCGAGGCGGTGCTGCTCCGGATTCAGTAGCGGCACTTGCCGATCAGATCGCCAATTCAGCGCACCTCGATCTGGGGGGAGTGATGGCCGTTGCACCCCTCGGTGCTGATCCGGGTCGTGCGTTTGCGGAGCTCGTGCGCATCGCTGATCGCCTCCGCGGCGACCACCCGGGCGCAACGATGATCTCGGCAGGGATGAGCGAGGACCTTGAACAGGCAGTCGCTGCCGGTGCGACACACCTGCGTGTCGGTAGTGCGATCCTCGGAATGCGCTCACTCGCGAGGTAGCCTCGTATGGGGCAGACGTGCCCCGGTAGTCGGTTATCGACTGCATGTGTTCATTGGAGGGTCCGCCATGGCGGGTGGAATGCGCAAGATGGCCGCGTACCTCGGTCTCGTTGAGGACCAGGACTTCGTCGACGACTATGACGAGCCCGCCGAAGAGACCCGTAACCGTGAGCCCCGCAACCGTGAGCCACGGCCGGCACCCGAACGCAAGCCTCGCCCCCAAGAGCCGTCCTCCGTGCGCGTCACCGAGGCGCGCCAGTCGAGTGTGCGCACAATCCGTGACCCACGTGCTGAGAGTTTCGAAACGTCCCAGTACGACCGTGGGGTCGATGTGAAGATTCCGGTCAATGCGGGCGACATGAAGATCAGCACGATCCATCCGCGGTCTTACAACGACGCGCGTCGCATTGGCGAAGAGTTTCGTAGTGGCACTCCGGTGATCATGAATCTCACCGAGATGGAAGACGGCGACGCCAAGCGCATTGTCGACTTTTCTGCCGGCCTCGTCTTTGGCTTGCACGGCACTATTGAGCGGATTACCAACAAGGTGTTCCTGCTGTCCCCGGCCAATGTTGATGTCGCCGCCGAGGCGCGTGCACAGTTGGCCCAGGACGGCTTCTTCAACCAGAGCTAGTGGATTCCTTCCCTAATGGCCGCCACTGGAGGTCCAACTCGTGAGCGCAGTAGGGCAGTGGATCGCGCTAGCGCTGTTTATCTATTGGATCATCCTCATCATCCGGCTGGTCTTCGACTTCGTCCAGATCTTCGCCCGCAATTGGGAGCCGCGTGGGATTTTGTTGGTCATTGCGGAGTTCATCTACACCGTCACAGATCCGCCCCTGAAGTTGCTGCGCAGAGTGATTCCGACGGTGCGTATCGGTTCGGTTCGCTTCGATCTCGCTTTTTTGATTCTGTTCATCGGCTTGCAGATTCTTATCCAAATCGCACGCGCGCTCTAGCGCATCACTCGAAAGGTGCCGGGCAGTGACTCTCACACCACAGGACATCCGTGACCAGCAGTTCACCACCGTACGCATGCGTACCGGATATGACATGGATGAGGTCGACGGCTTCCTCGACACCGTCGAGACGGAGATCACTCGGCTACTCACCGATAGCGATGATCTGCGCGCGCGACTTGCAAAATGCCAATCGCAGGTGCTGTCTGGTGGTCGCGGGCCAGAGTCCAAGCCCGAGGAGAAGAAGAAGGACGACACTGCGGCTCAGCCTGTCGTGGCTGCCACCCCTCCGGCACCCGCCGAACCAGCTGCACCCGCCGTGCCACCTGCGCAGGCAGCGTTCGCGATCATCGAAATGGCTCAGAAGACTGCGGACGACACCATTGCGGCAGCCAAGGCCGAGGCTGGTGCACTGCTTGCTGAGGCTCGCGCCACGGCCACCACTATGACTGCCGATCTTGAGGGGCAGCGTAAAGTTCTTGAGGATCAGGTCGCGCAACTTCGCACCTACGAGCGCAACTATCGTTCGCGCCTGCGCGACTACATCCAAGGTCAGCTCGCCAACCTCGACAACCTCAAGTCCGATGCGTCAGTTGCCCCTGAGGGAGCTCCCGAAGGCCCACCGCTGCAGGCCTAGACGCGCGTGATCCACGCCCGTAGACCGGACTCGTCAACTGACGGTTCACCGGCACCGGGGCTTTGCACGAACTCCACCGCGAGCACTTCTTCTGCAATGGCGGTGGCGTGGTCTGCCATTGCTTCGGCGACGTCGTCATCGGTCGCCTCCCACATCACGCGGATACGGTCACTCACATCGAGACCTGATGTCTTGCGCGACTCCTGCAACATGCGGATGACCTCGCGGGCGGTGCCTGCGCGACGGAGAGCTGGAGTGATTTCGAGGTCAAGGGCTACGGTCTCTCCTGCGCCAGTTGCGACCGCCCAGCCTTCTTGCGGTGTTTCGGTGATGATCAGATCATCTTCTTCAAGTAAGACAACACCGAGTTCGGCTGCATCGACACTGGCTGCACCAGCTCGCATGGCTGCGACGAGGGCGTCGGGCTCAGCATTGCCGATCGCGGTTGCAACCAACTGCGTCTGCTTCCCAAACCGCTTGCCGAGGGCACGGAAGTTGGGCTTGACGGAGACGTGTACGAGTGCGGAATCACCAAGGCCCTCAAGGGACTCGACATTGAGTTCGGCGGAGATCTCTGCGCGCAGATCTGCGGGAAGCCCATGCCATCCGGTAGCACCCACGAGCGCACGGGAGAGCGGCTGACGGGTGCGTACGCCGGAAGACGCTCGGGCAGCACGACCCAACTCCACGAGACGACGCACCAATGCCATGTGCTCCGACAACTGGGTGTCAATGAGTGCGTCGTCGACAGTGGGCCACGATGCGAGGTGAACCGACTCCGGTGCACCTGAGTCGGTGGACTCGAAGAGGTCCTGCCACACACGCTCAGTGATGAACGGGGTGAATGGGGCCATGCACAGAGTGACGATGCGTAGGGCTTCGTGCAGCGTCGAGAGTGCTGCCGGATCGCCATCCCAGAAACGTCGACGTGAGCGACGGACGTACCAATTGGACAGGTCGTCTACGAACGCGGCAATCGCTTTGCCTGCGCGCTGGGTGTCGAAACAATCGAGCGCAACATCAACCTCGCGCGCGAGTTGGTGCGCCTCGGAGAGAACCCAACGGTCCAAGGCTGGACGATCCGCAGGTACCGGTGCTGCATCGCTTGGCTGCCATCCGGCAGTGCGCGCATACAGGGATTGGAACGAGACGGTGTTCCAGTAGGTGAGCAGCGTTTTGCGAACGACGTCGCCAATTGCAGCGTGACCGACACGTCGGCCCTGCCACGGGGAGCCAGATGCGAGCATGAACCAACGCACCGCATCAGCGCCATGCTCATCCATCAGTGGAATCGGCTGCAGCACGTTGCCGAGGTGCTTGCTCATCTTGCGGCCGTCTTCGTCGAGGATGTGGCCAAGACACACGACGTTCTTGTACGAGCTCTCATCGAAGACGAGCGTGCCGATCGCCATCAAGGTGTAGAACCAACCGCGTGTCTGGTCGATTGCCTCGCAAATAAAATCAGCGGGGTAGCGACCCTCGAACTGTTCCTGGCCACGATGCGGATAACCCCATTGCGCGAACGGCATTGCCCCGGAGTCGTACCAGCAGTCGATGACCTCGGGCACGCGCAGCGCGGGTGCGGCGCACTCGCGACACGGGATCTCAATCTCGTCGACGTAGGGACGATGTGGATTGAGGTCAGCCAGATCGCGACCGGCGAGTTCGCCGAGTTCCTTCAGCGAACCAATGACGGTGAGGTGGCCCTCGTCGCAGCGCCAGATCGGCAGCGGCGTGCCCCAATAGCGATTGCGAGACAAAGCCCAGTCGACGTTATTGCGTAACCAGTCGCCGTATCGGCCCCACTGGATCGTCTGCGGCTGCCAGTTGGTGTCGGAATTCTCGCGGATCAAGTCATCCTTGATCGACGTCGTGCGGATGTACCACGACGGCTGTGCGTAGTACATCAATGGCGTGTGGCAGCGCCAGCAGTGTGGATAGGAGTGCTCGTACGGCACATGCTTGAACAGCAAACCTCGCGCATTGAGGTCCTTCACCAGTGCTGCATCAGCCTTCTTGAAGAACTCGCCGCCTACCAAGGCAATGTCGGCTTCGAAGTGGCCGTCGGCAGTGATGGGGTTGACGACCGGCAGGCCGTAGGCGCGGCACGACACCATGTCGTCGGCACCGAAGGCGGGTGCTTGGTGCACCAGACCTGAGCCATCTTCGGTCGTGACGTAATCAGCGAGGATGACGTAGTGCGCGTCGGGGATATCGATGAGCGCAAACGGGCGTTCGTAGTGCATGTGTTCGAGGTCGCGACCCTTGAGACGTTCGAGAACTTCGTGTTCGCCCAAAGTCGCTTCCGCTAGCACCTCAGCGACGACGAGGATCTCGCCGTCGGTCGTGCGCGCGACAACGTAATCGGCATCGGGTTTTGCTGCGACAGCGGTGTTGGAGACCAAAGTCCACGGCGTCGTCGTCCATACGAGCAACGCCGCACCGGGGTGACGCTCGGCGATGGCGCCGTTGGTGAGTGGGAAGCGAACGAACACCGACGGATCAACGATCGTTTCGTAGCCCTGCGCTAATTCGTGATCGGACAACCCAGTGCCACAGCGCGGGCAGTAAGGAGAGACGCGATGGTCTGAGACCAACAAGCCGCGCTCGTGAATGCGCTGAAGTGACCACCACACGCTTTCGATGTAGGCGGGGTCCATAGTCCAGTAGGCATCGTCCATATCGACCCAGTAGCCCATGCGCTCGGTCATGGCGGCGAACTCATCGACGTGCTCTAGCACGGAGGTGCGGCACCGCTCGTTGAACTCGGCCACGCCGTAGGTCTCAATGTCGGCCTTGCCGGAGAACCCGAGTTCCTTCTCGACTGCGAGTTCGACGGGCAAGCCGTGACAGTCCCAGCCGGCCTTGCGGGGCACGTAGTAGCCCTTCATCGTGCGGTAGCGCGGGAAGATGTCCTTGAAGGCCCGCGCCTCGACGTGGTGGGTCCCTGGGGTGCCGTTGGCGGTCGGGGGCCCCTCATAGAAGACCCAGAGCGGGCGGCCCGCAGATTGGGCGAGGGACTTGGCAAAGACGTCGCGCTCGGCCCAGTAGGCCAGCACCTCCCGCTCCATCGCGGGTAGGTCCACCTGTGGAGGTACTGGGCGGTACATGTACGCCTCCGTCACGATGGGGTAACTGCCGTGTGAGGATATCCCCTGCGCAGTTGGGCGCGCCCACGAGGCGTGGCTGCCGTGACGGGTTAGTCTCCGGTAGCCACTGGGGGGCGGTAGGAAGGGGAATCATGGCGACATCCAAGCCAGCAGCAAAGAAGGCAGCGCCAGCGAAGGCCGCTCCTGCAAAAAAGGCAGCGCCAGTGAAGGCAGGTCCCGCGAAGAAGGCAGCTCCTGCGAAGAAGGCCGCTCCTGCGAAGAAGGCCGCTCCTGCGAAGAAGGCCGCTCCTGCGAAGAAGGCAGCTCCTGCGAAGGCAGCTCCCGCACCCAAGGCTGAACCCGAGAAGAAGGCAGTTCCCGCGAAAAAGGCCGCGCCCAAAGCTGCCGCCAAGAAGAAGGTCGAACCCAAGCACGAGGCGCGCACAGTTGCCCCGCGCCGGCCCGGACCCAAACTTGTGGTGCGCGAGGACGAGTCGCCGTGGAGCAAGGATGAACTCACGGCCGTACGCGCCGAATTGCTCGTCAGCGCCAAGGAGCTTGAGATCGAGATTGCGATGGCTGAGGCAGACATCGCTGACCTCGTCCGAGACTCTGGTGATGGCGCTGGCGATGATCAGGCTGACGCGGGCAGCAAGACGTTCGAGCGCGAGCAAGAGATGTCTCTTGCCAACAACGCTCGCGACATGTTGCTGCAGACAGAGCGCGCTCTATCGCGCATCGCGCTGGGCACGTACGGCATCTGCGAGGTCTGTGGCAAGCCGATCGGCAAGTACCGGCTGCAAGCATTCCCGCGCGCCACGCTCTGCATGGCATGCAAGCAGGCCGAGGAGCGCTCCTAGACCGTGCAGACCGCATCCACGCACGACCCACTCCCGCACCGCACCGGACGCCTGCTCTGGGTGGTTCTTGGGGTTGCAGCGGCCGTAGTAGCACTCGACCAACTCTCCAAATGGATGGTCGTCGCGTGGCTCAAGCCGGTGGGGTCCGTCGATGTCATCGGCGGCTTCCTGCGGTTTGTCTACGTCGAAAACCCCGGTGCAGCGTTCAGCATTGGCATTAACTTCACCTGGATCTTCTCAGTCATAGCGGTGATCGTTGCCATCGTCATCATTCGCACATCACGCAATCTCGGTAGCATCGCGTGGGCCATTGCGCTCGGAGCACTTCTCGGTGGAGCACTCGGCAATCTGTGCGATCGACTCACTCGGGCGCCCGGATTTGGTCGCGGTTACGTCGTCGATTTCATCGCCTTCCCACACTTTGCCGTCTTTAACGTTGCTGACATAGCGATCACGTGCTCAGCGGCATTCATGGTGATTCTTGCGCTGCGAGGCGTGAGTTTCTCTGGTGCATCTGTGAAGGGCTGAGATGCCTGAGATTAGGTATCTCCCAGTCCCCGAAGGTCTTGTGGGCGAACGCATAGACGCAGCACTCTCGCGCATGCTGGGGCTCTCGCGGACTAAGGCAGCCGAACTAGTCGCTCAGGGGCACGTGCAACTTGATGGACGCGCGGTCGGCAAAAGCGATCGGGTCGCTGAGGGCCAGATGATCGAGGTCGCACTACCGGACCCCGAAGGACCTTTGCGCGTCGAAGCTGAAAATGTCGATGGGCTCGTCATTCTCTATGCCGACGATGACGTGATCGTCGTCGATAAGCCCGTGGGCGTAGCCGCGCATCCCAGTCCTGGCTGGACCGGACCGACCGTGATCGGCGGAGTTGCCGGTGCAGGTCACCGCGTTTCCACCTCAGGTGCCGAAGAACGTCAGGGTGTCGTACACCGACTCGATGTGGGTACGAGTGGAGTCATGGCGGTCGCAGCGAGCGAATCTGCCTACACGTCGTTGAAGCGCCAATTCAAGGAACGTACTGTGGAGAAGGTCTATCACTCGCTGGTTCAGGGTCACCCCGATCCGTTGCGGGGCACTATCGATGCGCCGATCGATCGACATCCCACTCACGACTATCGCTGGGCAGTGGTCGCTGAAGGTCGGCCCAGCATCACGCACTACGAGACTCTCGAGGCGTTTCCGCATGCGAGCCTGCTGGAGATTCATCTTGAGACCGGACGTACACATCAGATTCGTGTGCACATGTCGGCCCTTAAGCATCCCTGCGTAGGCGACCTCACCTATGGCGCAGACCCACGTCTGGCTGAGCGACTGGGCTTACAGCGACAATGGCTGCACGCTCTGAGCCTAAACTTTGAACACCCCCGTACTGGACAACGCATGACGTTTACTAGCCCATACCCGCACGATCTGCAGACTGCCCTCGACCGAATTGGAGCATCATGAGTCAGCCCGTGATTAGTTCAGGCACCCTCACGCTTGGCACGAGCGATCCCATGCCGGTGCGCCGTCTCGGTTTTGGTGCGATGCGCATCACGGGCAAAGGCATCTGGGGCAATCCGCCCGACCACGATGAAGCAATTCGGGTTTTGCGTACCGCGGTGGAGTTAGGCGTCGATCTCATCGACACAGCGGATGCCTATGGCCCATTCGTAAG
Source organism: uncultured bacterium (assembly GCA_903850745.1). Taxonomy (GTDB): domain Bacteria; phylum Actinomycetota; class Actinomycetes; order S36-B12; family S36-B12; genus CAINMH01. Next base: position 9,873 of record CAINMH010000162.1, on the reverse strand, counting down.
TGAGGATCTCATCAAAGAGGCGCTCTACCCCTACGACGGCGTCATCATTGCCACCAAAGGCGCATTGACGCGTCAGGGTCCTGATCAGTGGAACGTGTGTGGGCGTCCCGAATACTTGCGTCAGAGCGTCGAGATGTCTTTGCGCCGTCTCGGTGTCGAGCGCATCGATCTGTGGCAGCTGCATCGCATCGATCCCACCGTGCCGCTTGATGATCAGCTTGAGGTAGTCACTGATATGCAGGCACAGGGCAAGATCCGCCACTTCGGACTGTCGGAGGTTTCCGTCGACGACATCAAGACTGTGCGCGAAAAAGTCGAGGTTGTGACCGTGCAGAACATGTACCACCTCGGTGGCCGGGCTAGTGAGGCCGTGCTCGATGCATGTGCGGCTAGTGGCATTGGCTTTATCCCGTGGTTCCCACTCGGTGCTGGCAATCTTGCCGCCGCCGATGGCCCCTTGGCGAAGATTGCTGGCCGTATTGGGGCAACTCCGGCTCAGGTCTCGCTTGCCTGGCTGCTGGGGCATTCGCCGGTCATGTTGCCCATTCCCGGGACTGGGTCGGTGGACCATGTACGTGAGAACTGTGGTGCTGCTGAGATCACATTGACGGCTGAGGATCGTGCGGCTATTGAGGCGGCCGCTAGCGCGTGAGGGGCCCGTGTCGTGTTCCGGCGCGTCGCGATTTCGGGGAATAGGGTGACTTGATGAGCAGCGACAACTTCGTGCACCTGCATGTGCACACGGAGTATTCAATGCTCGACGGCGCAGCTCGGATAGATGACCTGTGCGCAAAAGCAGCAGAACTCAACATGCCTGCAGTCGCGATGACCGACCATGGCAATGTCTATGGGGCCTACGACTTCGCCAAGACCGCCAAGTCACACGGCATCAAGCCGATTATTGGACTCGAGGGTTACTACGCACCTCAGGGACGTTTTGAGCGATCGCCTTTCAACTTCGGTGGTGGATTCGACGAAGGCACTCCGGAGGATCCGGCCTCCGGTCGTGGCAAACAGAACTACACGCACATGACGCTGTGGGCGGAGAACACCGCAGGCATGCACAACCTCTTCCGGTTGTCTTCGCTCGCCAGCCTCGAGGGCCAGTACCACAAGCCCAGATTTGACCGAGAACTTCTGCAGACTCACGGCAAGGGCATTATCGGCACCACCGGCTGCCCGAGCGGTGAAGTCAACCGCTGGCTTCAGGCAGGTGAATACGACAAAGCGCGTGTCGCCGCAGCGGACTTTCGCGACATTCTCGGGCAGGGCAATTATTTCTGTGAGCTGATGGATCACGGACTCGCGATTGAACAGCGCTTTCGTGATGACCTGTTACGCATCGCTCGCGATCTGAATCTGCCTCTCGTTGCAACTAATGACTTGCATTACGTAGGAGCCGAAGACGCAGACACGCACGACGTGTTGCTGTGCATCGGCACGCGGACAACCATGGACGATCCCAAGCGATTCCGCTTCGATGCGCGTGACTTCTATGTGAAGACCGCTGAGGAGATGCGTCGAGTGTGGTGGGAGTTGCCCGAAGCATGTGACAACACTCTGCTTATCGCAGAGCGCTGCGACATCTCCTTCACCGAGGGCGCGAACTTGATGCCGCAGTTCCCGGTGCCCGACGGTTATACCGAGGAGTCCTTCCTCGTCGCCGAGGTTGAGCGCGGACTCGCGACGAGATTCCCCAATGGAATTCCGCAGACTCACCGTGACCAAGCGGCCTACGAGGTCGATGTTGTTATCCAGATGGGCTTCCCCGGTTACTTCCTTGTAGTTGCCGACCTAGTGCGTTACGCGAAGGACAACGGCATCCGCGTGGGACCGGGCCGCGGTAGCGCGGCCGGCGCAGTTATCGCATGGGCGCTTGGCATCACCGATCTCGATCCGATCCGCCATGGCCTGATCTTCGAGCGCTTCCTGAACCCCGAGCGCGTCTCGATGCCCGATATCGACATCGACTTCGACGAGCGTCGTCGTTCCGACATGATCCGCTATGCGACCGCCAAGTATGGCGAGGATCGCGTTGCGCAGATTGTCACTTTTGGCACCATCAAGGCAAAGGCTGCGATTAAAGACTCGGCACGAGTCCTTGGCTATCCCTACGCCGTGGGCGATCGCATCACCAAAGCAATGCCGCCTTCGGTGATGGGCAAAGACATCCCGTTGGCGGGGCTTTTTGATGAGAAGAACTCGCGCTACTCCGAGGCCTCTGAATTCCGTACGTTGTATGACGCTGATGCAGACGTCCGCAGAGTCGTTGATACGGCACGCGGGCTTGAAGGTCTGAAGCGGCAGCCCGGCGTGCACGCCGCCGGCGTGATTCTGTGTCGAGAGCCCCTGCTTGATGTCATCCCACTGTGGCGCCGCGAACAGGATGGCTCAGTCATCACCCAGTTCGACATGGGCGCATGTGAGGCTCTTGGCCTACTCAAGATGGACTTTCTGGGCTTGCGCAACCTCTCCGTTCTCGACGATTGTCTTGAACACATCGAGTCCAACCGAGGCGAGACAGTGGTGCTCGAGACCCTTGAGCTCACTGATCGCACGACCTATGACTTGCTTTCGCGCGGCGACACCTTAGGTGTCTTCCAGCTCGACGGCGGTCCGATGCGTTCATTGCTTCGCTCAATGCAACCCGACAACTTCGAAGACATCTCGGCCGTGCTGGCGCTGTATCGCCCCGGCCCGATGGGAGCCAACGCGCACAACGACTACGCCGACCGCAAGAACGGCCGCAAGCCAGTCGTGCCGATCCACCGCGAACTCGCTGAGCCGCTCTCCGAGATTCTGGGTGACACCTACGGCCTGATCGTCTATCAAGAGCAGGTTATGGCGATTGCGCAGAAGCTTGCGGGCTATTCACTGGGCAGCGCAGACCTACTTCGTCGTGCGATGGGCAAGAAGAAGAAAGAAATTCTCGACCAGGAATTCGTGCCATTCCGTGACGGCATGCGAGTCAATGGCTACAGCGACAATGCCATCGCAACGTTGTGGGAGATTCTCGTCCCATTCTCCGACTATGCCTTCAATAAGGCGCATACCGCCGGATATGGGTTGGTCTCCTATTGGACCGCTTTCCTTAAGGCAAATTACGCGCCGGAATATATGGCAGCACTCCTCACCTCGGTCAAAGACGACAAGGACAAGTCAGCGGTCTATCTGCACGAGTGTCGCCGCATGGGCATCAAGGTATTGCCGCCTGACGTTAATGATTCAGATGCGGACTTCACCCCACGCGGTGGTGACATCCGTTTCGGCCTCGCGGCTGTGCGCAATGTCGGTGCCAATGTCGTGGAGTCGATCGTACGCACCCGCACTGCGACCGGTCGCTACGCAGACTTCCCTGACTTCATCGATAAAGTCGAAGCTTCGGTCTGCAATAAGCGCGTGGTGGAGTCACTGATCAAAGCTGGCGCTTTTGATTCCCTCGGCCACACTCGTCGTGGCCTGTCTCAGGTACACGAGACAATGGTGGATGCAGCCATCGATGTGAAACGTGCCGAAGCGGTTGGCCAGTTTGACCTATTCGCCAGTATGGGCACCTCTGATTCACCTGCCATCACCATCACGCCGCCGATTCCGGTGGGGGAGTGGGACAAGACCGCGTTGCTCGCCTACGAGCGCGAAATGCTTGGACTCTATGTCTCCGATCATCCGCTCTACGGTGTGGAGCACATGCTGTCCTCGCTGACCGATACCTCTATCGCAAGCATCGTGAGTGGTGACGCCAATGACGGCAGTGTGGTGCTCGTCGGTGGCCTTGTCACCGGCGTGCAGCGAAAGACCACTAAGCAGGGCTCGTTGTGGGCGATCGTGACACTCGAGGACCTCGAGGGCGCAGTCGAGATCATGGCCTTTCCTAACGTGTTTGCCCAATCCGGTCTCAACCTCGTCGAAGACGCCATTGTGATCGTCAAGGCTCGTCTCGATCGCAATGATGACGACAGTGCGCGACTTGTCGCACTGGAAATCTCCGTTCCTGATCTCTCCCAGGTCAAGACCGGGCCGGTGCGACTCACCATGCCGTCGTCACGTTGTGTGCCGCCTATCGTCGAGCGTCTAAAGGAAGTTCTTGCCTCGCATCCGGGCACCAATGAAGTGCACCTACACCTCATGAACGGTGAACGCGCAACCGTTATCCGACTCGATGACCGCCTACGGGTGACGCCCTCGCCTTCGCTTTACGGCGACCTCAAGGCCCTGTTGGGTCCCTCATGTCTTATGTGACCCGGCGCGACCTGCTTGGTTGGCCAGCACTGGCCGGCGGGCTGGCCGCGCTCGCGGGCCTGGTGTGGGCCTATGCCGCGCCGAGTGACTTATTGAAGGTCATCATGACGGCTGATGGCCCGGTGGCGGTGCCCGATGCGATGCAGACGGAGGCCTATATCGCGGCTGACGGCATCGCGGCCCTGCTGCTCGGGGGTGTGGGGTTGGTTCTGTCCATCGTTATCGTCCTGCGATGGCGAACACGACCGCTTGTCGCACTTGTTTTCGGCGTTGGTTGCGGCATCGTGGGTGCACTCATCTTCTGGTGGATCGTCAGCGCCATCCATTCAACCGAGGTGGCCGCTTTTCCGACAGTGCTGGTCGAGGGCTCCTACCCTTACGCCCCGCGCACTGTACGCATACCCGCGATCTACGTCCTCTGGCCAATGCTCGCTGCACTCATGGTGACTGTGCAGGCAGTCATCCTCTGGGTGATTGATCGGCCCAAGACCACAGCTGACGAAGCGGCCGATTAGTTCAGGCTGGGTCGTCGATCGGGTTCGAAAATCGGGAGTGACGGCACCACCTTCATCAATGCACGCTCATCTCTGAGGAGCGCAATCTCATTGCGCAGCCGCACTGCAGCATCGGGATCCTCCAGGAGTCCCTGCTGCGTTGCGGTGTTGACTGCGAGCGCAGAGGCAACCAGATAGGACAGCACGACTGGATCATTCGGCAGGGCTTCTCGGACGTCTACGACCGAGGCTGAAGAATCAAATTGTTGGCGGTACTGCGCGAAGGATTCGGCAACGCGGGAGATGAGGTCTGCATCGCAGGCGCCTACTGGCTCATCGATGAACTCCACGTGACCTTGCAAGTACGGCAGCGAATCGTCAACATCCAGCAGTCGGAAACGGCGGTGGCCGACCGTGATGATGTCGTAGCGTCCGTCATCGAGCAGGGTGGCGTTTTGCAGCGTCGCGGTCGTGCCCATCTCGAACATGGATGGGATTGAGTCTGAACCGACCTCGGCACCCTGCCGAATTGCGATGACCCCGAACTCCTGATCGGCCGGGTCGCGGTCGAGCAGGTTGGCGACCAGAGTGCGGTAGCGGGGCTCATAGATATTCAGGGGCAGCACTAGGTGGGGTACGAGGACCGTCCCTAGCGGGAACAGCGGAATCACCGTGGGTCGACCTGCGCGTGCGTTCACCCCGTCAGGTTAGACCTAGAATTGGAGGATGCTGCGCCGTAGGGATCTTCGAGGAGTCCAGATCGACTCCAGCCTCGTGCTGCCGCGCGCCGAACTCGACCTTGATGATGCCACTGACGTGGTCCGACCTGTGGTCGAAGACGTACGCCTGCGGGGCGAGGTGGCGGCCCTTGACTACTCCGAGCGCTTCGACGGGGTGCGGCCAGCCAATCTGCGCGTGACCGCCGAGCAGATCGCTGCTGCGGTGGCGGCTCTGACCCCCGAGATCCGTGCTGCTCTCGAGGAGGCCATCCGTCGGGTGCGCATCGTGCACTCGGCTCAACAGCGCGTCGACGTCACGACCGAAGTGGTCCCCGGTGGCACCGTGATGGAACGGTGGATCCCGGTGTCGCGCGTGGGGCTGTATGTCCCGGGCGGACGTGCGGTCTATCCGAGCAGCGTGATTATGAACGTCGTGCCGGCCCAGATCGCCGGTGTTGGTTCCATCGCAGTCGTCTCCCCGCCGCAGAAGGACCACGACGGTCTGCCGCACCCCACGATCCTGGCCGCGTGCAGCCTGTTGGGCATCGACGAGGTCTATGCCGTGGGCGGCGCACAGGCCATCGCGTTGCTCGCCTACGGCGCAGATCTCGCTGACGGCGGACGTTGTGTGCCGGTGGAGATGGTGACTGGGCCAGGCAATGTCTACGTGACGGCAGCGAAGCGACTACTCATGGGAGTGGTGGGCATCGACAGTGAGGCCGGGCCCACCGAGGTCGCGATCCTCGCTGATGACACAGCCGATGCTGCGATGGTCGCCGCAGATTTGATCAGCCAGGCAGAGCATGACGTCCTGGCTGCTGCCGTTCTGGTGACTACCTCCGAAGCGCTCGCTGATGCGGTGGATGCCGAAGTCGAACGCCAACTTGCCACCACCAAGCACGTTGAGCGCATCGGAGAGGCGCTGGCTGGGCGCCAGAGCGGCATCATGCTCGTTGATGACATTGATGCGGGCCTCGCAGTTGTCGATGCTTATGCAGCTGAGCACCTCGAAATCCACACTCGTGATGCCCGCGAAGTTGCGCTGCGCGTGCGCAATGCCGGCGCGATCTTCGTAGGTTCGTACTCACCGGTGTCGCTGGGCGACTATGCCGCTGGGTCCAATCACGTGCTGCCCACCTACGGCACTGCACGACACTCCAGTGGCCTTTCCGTGCAGACGTTCCTGCGTGGCATTCACATCATCGAATACGACCGTGACGCCCTCGCGGGCATCGCCGATCACGTCGTCACGCTTGCGCACGCCGAGGACCTACCCGGGCACGGTGACGCAATCCGCGTGCGCTTCGACGCGGCTACGTGATGGCCGCGCGCCCGGTGCCCGTACGCGCCGACTTGGTCGGTGTCGCGCCCTATGGTGCGCCACAGATCGATGTGCCCATACGTCTTAACACCAACGAAAATCCGTTCGGGCCCAGCCCCGCGTTCGTACGCGACATAGCGACAGCAGTAGCGACAGCAGCGACCACTCTCAATCGCTATCCCGATCGCGAAGCAGTCACACTCCGGACGGATCTCGCTGCGTATTTGCTGCGCGAATCTGGTGTCGCCGTCGACGTTGACTGCGTGTGGGTGGCTAATGGCTCCAACGAGATCATGCACCAGATCCTGAGTGCGTTTGGCGGCCCAGGGCGCACGGCACTGAGTTTTGATCCGACATATGCGATGTACCCCGAATACGCGCGTGACACATTCACGCGTTACGTCTCGGTTGGTCGTGACGAGGCCTTCGATGTGACGGTCGAACTCGCACTCGCTGCACTCGCAGAGCACCAGCCCGACATCGTGTTGCTCGCATCGCCCAATAACCCGACGGGCACTGCGCTCAGTCCGGCCGTTATTGCAGCAGTATGTGATGCGGCTCCGGGCATCGTCGTCATTGACGAGGCCTACGCGGAGTTTCGTCGACCCGGATCCGGAACTGCGCTCGAACTTCTTGCGACTCAGCCTCGACTGCTTGTCACGCGCACGATGAGCAAGGCATTTGCGCTCGCTGGTGCACGCGTGGGCTATGTCGCTGCGGGGGATTCACGGATGATCGATGCACTTCAGGTCGTGCGACTGCCCTATCACCTCTCGTCGGTGTCACAGGCGGTTGCGCGCACAGCGCTGGCGCACTCAGACGAACTTCAGTCACAGGTCGCACTCCTGCGCACCGAGCGCGACGATCTGGTGACATGGCTGCGCGCGAAGAGCTATCGCGTGGCTGACTCAGACGCCAACTTCGTCCTTTTCGGGTGCTTTGCCGACCGACACGCCATCTGGGAGTCCCTGCTCGAACGCGGTGTTCTAATCCGCGAGACCGGTCCTGCGGGGTGGCTACGCGTGAGTGTGGGCACTCCAGAGGAGAATGCTGCATTCCGGGCTGCACTCGATGCAGTGGGCTCGGGCAATGAGGAGGCGTCATGAGTCGTACCGGTCGCGTGGAGCGGTCTACCAAGGAGAGTTCGGTCTTGGTCACCGTTGACCTCGATGGATCTGGCATCACCGATATCGACACCGGTGTGCCGTTCTATGACCACATGCTGGCGCAATTGGGCAAGCATGGGCTCTTCGACTTGACCGTACGCACGACCGGCGACGTTGAGGTCGATGCGCATCACACCGTCGAAGACACTGCGATTGCGTTGGGCACGGCATTCCGGCAGGCGCTCGGCGACGCTGCGGGCACTCGACGTTTTGGCGATGCGCTGGTGCCACTCGATGAGACTTTGGCCCAGGTTGCTGTTGACCTCTCTGGGCGGCCCTACCTCGTCCACGAAGAGCCTGATCTGGTCGAACTCATCGGCACATATGACACGACCTTGACGCGCCACATCTTTGAATCGTTCGTTGCCACCGCGCAAATCACTCTTCACGTGCGCGTGCTCAGCGGTCGCAACACCCACCACATCGTGGAGGCCCAGTTCAAGGCATTTGCGCGCGCGCTTCGCGACGCGGTTGCTCTTGATCCACGAGTCGTGGGCATCCCGTCCACCAAGGGCACTTTGTCGTCTCAGGACTCGCTAGGAGAAGTGAAGTGAACTGGCTTGCCATCGTGTTGCTGGGCGCCGCCGGTTTCTTCATCGGTGGAGCCATCTCTTTCTGGCGCAATCAGTCTCGGCGACGTGGAGCCATCATCTTGATCATCGCAGCAGTCGGCTGCATCATTGCCTCCTTCCTGTGGGCGTGGCAGCCGGTCCAGAGCGGCTGACGTGTCTCGACCATCTGTAGTCGTACTCGACTACGGCTCCGGCAATCTGCGTTCGGCGGAGCGCGCGCTGCTGCGTGCAGGGGGCGATGTCACCGTCACATCAGACTTTGATGCAGCCCTGAACGCTGATGGTCTCGTAGTGCCCGGGGTGGGCGCCTTTGCCGCCTGTATGGCGGGCATCAACGCGGTGCAAGGTGGCCGCATTGTCGAGAGGCGACTTGCAGGTGCTCGACCCGTGCTGGGCATCTGTGTCGGCATGCAGGTGTTGTTCGACGAAGGCGTCGAGCACGGTGTGCGCACGGAAGGACTTGGCCAGTGGCCTGGAGTGGTGGAGCCGCTGGAGGCTCCCATCTTGCCGCACATGGGGTGGAACACGGTGCAAGTTGCGCCAGGATCTGCACTCTTTGCGGGCCTCGAGGAGGAGCGCTTCTACTTCGTGCACTCCTATGGCGTACGCACGTGGCAATTGGAAGGCAACGACCGGATGGCCAAGCCGCAGGTCACATGGTCACACCACGGCGTGGACTTCGTCGCGGCAGTCGAAAACGGTCCTCTCGTCGCAACGCAGTTCCATCCGGAGAAGTCCGGTGATGCAGGTGCGGCATTGCTCGCAACCTGGGTGCGAAGTCTGTGAGTAGGCGGTGAGTAAGGAGCGCGCTCAGCGACGCGCGGCGCGCGAGACAGCGCAGGTAACTGCTAAAGCGCGCGCGAAGAAAGACCGAGCCAAGGAAAAGCGGCAAGCCAAACGGCGCGAAACTACGCGAAACGTCGCGGACGCACCGCGACGCTGGATTGATCGTTGGAAGGGCAACAGCATCCTCGCTCGGCGCAACCGGCGACGTCTGGCTGCAGCAGCGGGCGTGATCGTGGCCATACAAGTCCTGTTATGGCCTTTCGTGTCCGCGTGGGGTGCTCGCGCTGGGGTGCTTGTCGGATGCATCGTGATGGCGCCTGTGGTGTGGGTGTTGGCTTTCGGGCGGGTCTGAGCACCACGAAGTCCTACGCCTAGGCTGTACCCATGACCTTTGTCCTGCTCCCTGCTGTCGATGTAGCCGATGGGGTGGCTGTTCGCCTCGTACAAGGAGCCGCAGGCACCGAGACTGCCTATGGCGACCCAGCTGAGGCGGCGGCGGCGTGGGCGAGTCAGGGTGCGGAGTGGATTCACCTCGTGGATCTGGATGCTGCCTTCGGCCGCGGGTCTAACGCCGAA
>CAINMH010000161.1 GCA_903850745.1 uncultured bacterium | reverse complement strand
TGATGCTCACGCAAAGTCTCTGCGTTGCCGTCACCTATGCGACGCATCAATCGAAGGAATGCGGCGAATGTGTCGGGTCCACACATGCCATCTGGTCGGGCTCCGACACCTCTTTGGAACTCCCGAACAGCGGCATCTGTGGCCGGCCCAAAAACACCGTCCACTCGACCGCAGTCGAAACCCATGTGAGATAGCTGTGATTGAAGGTCGCGCACGTCATCGCCAGCAAGTAGGTGTCCGGGTGAATACACCAGCATTCGATCGCCGAGGCGCCAACGAGCTTCTTCAAGGCGTCGGAAGGTCTCAGCGCCGACGACGCCGTCAACCGGAACGCCACGGTCCTGCTGAAAGAGACGTACGGCCTCGTCAGTCGCGTCATCAAAGACTGCTGAAGTGAGATCTTGGGTGAGGTAGGTATCAGGGAGCAGGCCAGCGCGGACGAGCCGCAACTGGATCTCCGCAACGACTGGCCCCGTATCGCCCCTGCTCACGAGGGCGGTCATGATGGTTACAGATACGGCTCTAGGTCACGGAGCAGTGCAGCCTTGGGCTTCGCTCCGACAATCGACTTCACGATCTCGCCACCGACGTAGACATTAATCGTCGGGATTGAGCGAATGCCGTAATTGGCAGGTGTGGTCGGGTTTTCGTCCACGTTCATCTTGGCGATCGTGATCTTGTCACCATATTCTGCGGCGATTTCCTCAAGTACGGGCGCGATCATCTTGCATGGCCCACACCACTCCGCCCAGAAGTCGACGAGCACGGGGGTCGCGCTATCGAGAACATCGGCCTGGAAACTTGCATCTGTGACTGGCTTCGTTGCGCCCATGGGGGCCTCCTTCTTTCGGTTAAGTCTATGGGTTATTCGTGTGCTGCGAGGTAGCGTTCGGCGTCAAGTGCGGCGGCGCAGCCACTGCCAGCAGCGGTGATGGCTTGGCGGTAGGTGTGGTCAACGAGATCGCCACATGCGAAGACGCCCGGGATATTTGTGCGGCTGCTGCGATCCTGCACATTCACGTATCCCTCATGATCTAGATCGATCTGCCCCTTGACCAGTTCTGATCGGGGATCGTGGCCAATTGCGATAAATAGTCCGGTGACGGGCAGGTCACGAGTCGAACCGTCTACGGTGTCGCGCAAGGTGATACCAGTTACCTTCGTGTCGCCAAGTACGTCAGCGACCTCGCTGTTCCAGGCGAACTTGATCTTGTCGTTGGCGAGCGCGCGGTCCTGCATGATGCGACTTCCGCGAAGTGTGTCACGACGGTGGATCATCGTGACGGATCGCGCGAATCGAGTGAGGAACGTTGCTTCTTCGAGGGCCGAGTCACCACCGCCGACGACGGCGATGTCTTGCTCGCGGAAGAAAAAACCATCGCAGGTAGCACACCACGAAACACCGTGACCGGATAGCCGCTTCTCGTTGGGAAGATTGAGTTCGCGGTAGCCGGAGCCCATCGCGAGGATGACCGAGTGGGCGCTGTAAGAGTGGTCGGACCCATCTTTGACCGTTTTGATTTGTCCGGCCAGATCGACGGAGACGACATCGTCAGTGATGATTTCCGTACCGAAGCGCTCAGCCTGGGCGCGCATGTTTTCCATCAGCACAGGGCCCATGACCCCATCGGTGAATCCGGGGAAGTTCTCGACTTCGGTTGTGTTCATCAGCGCGCCGCCTGCGGTCACGGCACCCTCGAAGAGGAGAGGCTGCAACTGAGCCCGAGCTGCGTAAACCGCCGCGGTATATCCGGCCGGCCCAGATCCGATGATGATGACGTTTCGGGTGTCGCTCACAAGAACTCTCCTAGGTGGTGTGTACCCATCCTATTGAGTAACGCGGGAGACCTCGAAAGTCATCCGCATGGCGTCCTTGCGGTCCTGCTCGGTGCAAGGGGGATTGATCACCACGACGTCGACGGTATCGGGAGGGCCCTGCTCAGATTTGTCGAAGGTATGGAGGAAAACGACCACTGCGGCGGGTCCACCCTTGAACGTGGCCCGGTCGACCACTAGGGCCGGGGGCAGGTTGTGATCTCCGGCGAGCGCAACGAGGCAGTCGTGGAGAGCGGTGATGTCTGTCGTCATGTCGGGGGCGCTTCCGGACTTCGCTATGGGCGTAGGAGGTTCGGGGTTGGCTGCGGCGATCATCTTTGCTGGGGAGTCCATTCCGACCCGATTGAGAAGGCCGCCAACTTGGTTGGGTAGCCCCACTTCGTCGTAATCCGTGCCGGTTGCCACCACGTGGCGGGCTGGGACCAGGTCCAAGGTGACCGGCTCGAGGCTCACCGCGGCCGAGGTCTCCTTGGGGCCATCGGCGACATTGGCGCCGGTGTTGATCATGGTGGGGAGGATTACGGCAGTGGCCACGATTGCGACTCCGGCTACGGCCGCCCCGGGTAGCCAACGACGACGCCGCGCGGATGGGGCAGCGGTGATGGCAGCAACGGTTGGTGCCGCCTCCGCCGACAGGGCCGTGGCAAGCCGATTCCATACGGCTTCGGGCATGGCCACGTCAGGAAGGTTGCGCAGAAGTTCGGCCATCTCAACGGACTCCGGCGTCTCCTCGACGTCGTATTCCTCGTTGTCGTTCACTGCTCACCTCCTAAGTCGTCGTGGAGTGTGACGATTCGATTCGAGTCTGGGTTCCTCAGATGAGCCAAAGTCTGTGCGAGTTTGGCCCGACCTCGAAAGCACCGGCTCTTGACAGTGCCCGGAGGGCATTCCAGCATTCTCGCAGCCTCATCCACGCTCCAGCCTTCGATGTCCACGAGGACGATGGCGGCGCGCTGGTCTGGGGGGAGCATGGCTAGGGCCTGATCGATCTCCATGGACAGTTCCCGGGCAGTCATGGCGTCATGCGGATCGGTCAACGCGCGCCGGTCGGCGAGCAGCGAGCGATCGCCGACCCCCTCGCCGTCACCCTCGTTGGGGAGAGGCACCCACGGACGTACGGCTCGGCGCCGCATCCGGTCTAGGGCTGCGTTGACCACTATCCGATGCAACCACGTGGTGACCGCCGAGTCACCTCGGAAGGTCTCTGCCCGTCGGTAGGCGGAAATTAGGGCGTCCTGGAGAGCGTCGGATGCCTCTTCGGGATCCCCAACGGTCCGCATAGCCACCGACCAGAGCCGATCCTTATGGCGACGGACGAGTTCGGTGAAGGCCAGTGGGTCACCGTCGACGTGGGCGGCGAGGAGTTCGGCGTCGCTGCGCTCGTCCGGGGCCACTCGGCAAGCCTAGGGGGTCAGCCCCGGACCAGTGCCTCGCGTACGCCGCCGACGTATCCGCCGGTGTCGGCCAGCGGCAATCCGGTGAACCACAGCAAGACGTATTGCCCCACGACCGGACGAGGTGCGCGAAGGTCGATCTCCTTGGCTGCCCCAACCGCACGGGCCAACTCAGTCCATTTTGCCGGGTCCTTGAATATCGTTGAACTCAGTCGTACTTGCACCGAACTGCCGTTGCCGACGAGCTTTAGCGACACCGCGCTCACAGAACGTGCTGAGCCAAGGTCAAGAACGATTCCGGTGCCGCGATTGCCGTTGAGGTCGGAGGTGGAGAACCTACCGGTTTTCCATTCGGTGAGTTCACTTCCATCAATTGCCAATTTTGGATTCAACTTTGAGCCCTGTTCAAGGGCGAAGGGATCAAAAAGGGAAACACCCACAGGGATGAAGGTGCCGGCCGGTGCATCGTCGCCGGAGATAGCTAGCGGAGTGGGAGATGCAGTCTTGGTGAAGATTTCGCTGATACTGGCCCGTTCGGCAGTGCCCCACGGCGAGGCTGCATTTGTGAACGTGACGACACCAAACACGGAGACAATGGCGACCATCACCAGACTTGCGGCGACCCCCGCCATGCGGCCGAACGTTCGCTGCGGTCGGCTACGTCGCTGGGTCGGTGCAACTCTCGGGGCGCGTCGCCCTTCGAGTTGTCCTTGAATCACTCGTAGGGCATCAGCGAAGTCGCGCATCTGTCTGAAAGGCACGGCACCACGCACAGCTCCTGCACCGATCACAGATCGGGCGATAAGTACGTCCATCGCGGTCGGCACTTCTGCAGTCACTTGAGAGGGAAGAAGTATGTGATCACCCGATCTAGGGGCAGCAGCGACACCATCGACCATGCCGTCTGGCCACCGTCCGGTGAGACCTGCATAGAGCAACGAGCCCACTCCGTGAATGTCGGCGGCGATGCCATCTGCTGAGGTACCCCATAGTGCTGCGTCAATCCCCACTCCACGCACTCTGACCTCGTCGTCCTGCGTCATCAGGACGCTGGATGGACG
>CAINMH010000160.1 GCA_903850745.1 uncultured bacterium | reverse complement strand
GGCAATCTCGGCTGACGGGACGAGGGGCTACCTTCCGTCATTATCCGGAGCAAACGTTGTCAATCTGAGCACGATGGCCTTGGCTTCGCCGAGCAGTCTTTCGAACCCCGGCAAGACCAACGCCAATAGCGCGATCTTGTCCAAGGACGGCGCGTCGCTGTACGTGCTTGATGGCATTTCCAGTGCGGATCCTGCATCGGTCTCCCAATTCGCTCTGGCCTCCTTGCAGGCCGCATCCGTAACCGTCGTGGTGAAACTTCCTCAGACAGTCACCTGGGCCCCAACTACCTCGATAACAACCACAACGACGGCTCCGTCAACAACGGCGACAACCAATGGCAACGGAACAATCAGCTATGCGGTGACAAGCGCCGGAACCACCGGCTGCACGGTGAACTCTTCCACCGCGGCACTCACTTTCACCGGTGCAGGTAGTTGTCAGATCACGGCATCCGCGACTGAGACAACGACTTATGCCGCAACTTCCACCGCGGTTACTTTCACCGTCGCACTGACACCCCAGACCATCACGGTCTCGTCGGGAACGTCCTCACCAGCGGTGTTCTCGACCACATCGCTGTCGACCTCAGGAGTGGTGGGCACCGGCCAAGTCACCTATAGCGTTGCTTCGGGTAGTTCGTACTGCTCTATCGCCAATTCCACGCTCACTGCCTCCGCAGTAGGTACCTGCACGGTGACCTCATCGGTTGCGGCCGATTCCATCTATGCGTCCGCCACGAGCAGTGCGATCACGATCTCGGTGCAATTGGCCACGCAGACCGTGACGTGGGCGCCGACCAACACGTCGCTCTCCTTCAGCAGTTCTCCGGTGACTCCGAGCTCGGGTGCGACGACATCGGGCGACGGTGCTATCACGTACTCCGTACAGAGCGGCGCGTGCGCGGTTAACTCAAGCTCGGGAACGCTCACCTATTCGGCCACAGGTGCGTGCGTGATTCGCGCTACCGCAGCGTCCAGCAGCAACTACTCGGCGGCGACCAGAGACGTGACGTTCACCATCGCCGCCGATCGCCCGACCGCTCCCACCGTCACGTCAGCGTCCGCCGGTGACGGCACGGCGACTGTCGGCTTCACCGTTCCCAGTTCGAATGGTGGCGCCTCCATCACGAGCTACACGGCGACAGCCTCGCCCGGCGGAGCGACGGGCACCTGCAACTCCAGCCCCTGCACGATTACGGGGCTATCCCTAGGTACCGCGTACACGATCACCGTGAAGGCCACGAACTCTGCAGGCACGGGGCCTGCCTCACTTGCCTCGCCGTCGGTGACCCCGGCGACCTCAACTGGGGCGGTCGAAAATCTTAGTGTGATGCCTGGTGACACAACCTTGACTGTGGACTGGATCGCGCCCGCTTGCCTGCGGGCTACTCCCTCCACCTGCGGCACCTTGACCGGCTACGAGGTGTTCACCCGAACTGGCGGCGGAAGTTGGATTTCCGCTGGCACCACCACTAACACCACTCGCACGGTGACTGGCCTGGTCAACGGCACTCAATATGACGTCAAGGTCACGGTAACCACGAGTTCGAGTTCGGCGAGTGCAGAAGCGCAGCAGGTGCCCGCGACCACTCCGTCCGCTCCCACGGAAGTCACGGTTGCACGCTTGAGCGCGACCACTGTCTCTGTGGGTTGGGCTGCACCGTCGAGCAATGGCGGCCAGCCCATCACCGGCTACACCGTTACTGCTACGTCGTCCGATGGCGGCGCCACGGCCGCGGCCACGCCGTCTTCCGCTCCGGTCACCCTCACCCTGGACAACAACAAGACTTACACAATCACCGTGCGTGCAACGAACCTGATGGGCTCAGGCACGGTCTCGGCCCCCAGTTCGGCCGTCACCATGGGCCTCGTGGCTCAGAGCATCACGGTGGTGCCCAGTTCGACGACGATGGCGGCCACATCAACCATCCTGCTCTCCAGTTCGGGTAGTAGTGGCACTGGCTCAAAGTCCTTCTCGGTCACGTCAGGCCCCTGCACGGTCTCCGGCGCTGCCCTGACGGCGAGTGCGGCAGGTACGTGCGCGGTCACGGCAACGGTTGCTGCCGACGCACTGTATGCCGCGGCCACGAGTTCCGGTGTGTCCGTGACGGTTACCTTGGCGCAGCAAACCGTCACGTGGTCGCCCACCACTGTCTTCACCCTGGCCAATGCTCCGACCACTCTGACGGCCGCTACGGCGAGTGCCGGCGGTGCGCTCACCTATTCGGTGACGTCAGCCGGAACGGCTGGATGCACGTTCACGAGCGGATCGACGCTGACCTTCAGCACACAGGGCTCCTGCACCGTTCAGGTGGTTGCCGGTGCCACGTCGACGCACACGGCCTCCACTGCTGTGTCGCTGACGATAGATGTGACGAGCGCAACCCGCTCGATCACCTGGGCGCCAGTCACGACGCTGGTGGCGGCAAACTCTGGGTCGGCAGCCTCAGCCCTCGCGGTGATCAGTGTGGGCAGTGGCAGCCCTGTGTACTCGGTGAACTCAGCCGGTGCGACCGGTTGCGAGGTCAATGCGGCATCAGCGGTCATCACGTACACCGCGCCCGGCACCTGCATCCTGACGGCAACCGCACCGAGCACAGGTATCTACTCGATCACCTCGACCTCGGTGACCTTCACCATCTCGAGCGCTCCGCAGACGGTGACCTGGTCACCGACCACGACCCTGACCCTCGCCCAGTCTCCGGTTACGTTCGCAGCGGCCACCAGCTCAGGAGCCGGAGCCATCAGCTACGCGGTGACCAGCCAGGGAACGAGTGACTGCCAAGTCACCTCGGCCACGGGAATCCTGACCTTCTCCGAGGAGGGTCAGTGCCTGGTTGAGGCAACCGCCGAAGCACGAACTGGCTACACGGCGGGATCGACATCGGTCACGTTCCTGCTCACCGACGACGGTAGTGGCACGCCTGATCCGGTGACGGCCCCAACATCGGACACTCCGGCGCCACGGTCACCGGATCTCTTTGCTGATGAGTCGGAAGCGGTCTCGATCCCCGGAGACGCGACTCTGATGGTCGGCTCGAGCCAGGTCCCGATGACCGTGACGGCCAATTCGGCGAACACGGGAATAGACATGTCCATGGGGCAGTGGCAGTGCTCAATAACGCCGACGCAGCCTTCCACGGCACTGCCGCTCGGTCCGCAGAATGAATTGCGAACTAAACCCGGCCAAACATTCGACGTTAACGGAAGCAGTTATCTGCGTGGAACAAGTGTGAATATTTACATCATGTCGACACCGATTCTCATTGGTGTAGCTGAAGTAACGCCACGGGGAACCTTCCAAACCACGGTCACTATTCCGCCCACAATGAGTGCTGGCAAACACACGATCCAGATCGTTGGTGTTAACCCGGGTAATGAGCTTTCCAGGGCCTCACTCGGCGTCATGGTGATGCCTGCGACCACCGACGTGGCTGTTGCATCACCCATTGGAACACGGGTTGCCTTTATCGGTGATACCACTCAACTGACCAGGCTTGGCCAGACATCATTGCTCTCGCTGGTGGGTCAGGTTCCCGCAAATGCGACAGTTACCCGGACAATCGTTCAGATAAGGGTGGCAAAAGCTGCGAGCGGTGTACAGAAGGCATTGGCTCGTCAGCGAGCAGCTTCGGTCACTGCATTCCTGCAATCACGTGGAATTCCAGGGCCGTTCGTCGCACGGATTGTGACCGACAAGAGCAAAAACCAGGTCAAGATCGGTCAGCGGGCAACGGCAAGGGTTTCTATCTGGTTCACGCCGTGACGTGTTCGTGAACGCACGTTGACCTTCAGGCAATATCGAGAGAGCCCTCGACAGTGATTGAGCCAGTGATTTAGGCGGAATCTGACCCTGCGATTTGGTCGAGTTCGTTCATTGTGTCGGTATGACTTGCGCATATGAGGGTGACGACGGGAAGCTCTTCCGCACCAGACCTGTCAAACCAAAAAGCTCACAGGGTTTAGGTGAGCCCTGTATTTGCCCGTTTGGCTCTGCCCGGTATGCCGCCGACGCTGCTGGATGGTGAACTCCAGCGGCGGGCGGATCTGATGACCACCTGAGTTTACTCTCCAGCCCCGGGCCATAAATCCAAGGCGAGCATATGAATGGAGACTAATCCAGGGTGTGACTCCAGGGCTTCCTACATATGCCACATCCTCAATGCGAGACATACGTGTATGTGCGGCGCTGAATTAACAACCCCCGGGTCAAGCATTCGCCCTGCCGAGTAGTCAGGCGTGGATCTACCTCCTAACGTTCTCGTGTGCGCAGCGTCCACCCCATCGGTGGGCCAGACATCAATCGGAGGGGACCCCGGGCGGGTATCCGAACAGGGGAGGCCTGAGACCTTCGTCGTATCGTTGTTCGGGCCACCATCAAGGTGACTGAGCATGACTGTTTGGTGGGAACAATCAGGAAACATTCCACGTCAAACGCAGAGTCACTGCAGGTGTCACAGTGACGCAGGAGCCATGAGTACCAACGATTATTGGGCAAAATGGACGCCTCTAGAGCGGCACGTAATGCGTATGTCCGGGGTTCAAATCCCCGAGGCGGCTCCATGCGATGCGGAGCATCGCGGTGAGTTCGGGATTTGGGAGGAGCTCACGTAGTCAGCGACGGCTCCCCGAGGCGGCTTCACTGTTTGATGTCTCGCCCCGCGAGTGCATCCCTAGCGGGAGCGAATGGATTGACGGTGTTCCGGCTCGCCAAACTTGCCGACCGCGAAATGCTCGCACTGCGCGAAAACTCCCCAAGTGGGGAGGCGCCTTGGCTCAACGCAAATCCAACTGGAGCAACCGGGTCGTGAGGTGGGAAAAGAGCCGATGATCGGGTGGAGTTAATGAGTGGGAGGTATTCCCCAACACGTGGCGATAGTGAATGATGCTCAGGTGATCATCAAAAAATTGGCAAAAATCATCGCACCCGTTCTCGTGCTTTCGCTGTTCCCCGTGGTCAACGGGTCGGTGGCCAATGCGGCTAACGCGCCTTCGATCACGATCGGGTCGAAGAAATTAGTCAACGACCTACCGTTCGTGGATCCGATCTATGTCGGTTACAAGGGACCAACATCCTTCATCCCTGCTGCGGTTGCGAACAAGAAGGACAAGTTTGGTTGCGTTTTGCGTCAGCGCATGATCATTGACTTGGCGACCAAGAAGCCCAAGGTGAGCAAGGGTTGCCGGATGAGTGGTGGGGTGTGGACCACGGCGTTAGGCGCGAAGATCACAAAATCTGCTGATGTGATTATCACTCCGGTCATGTCTTATAAAGACGCCTGGGGTCAGGGGGCTTTTGCGTGGACACCGGAGCAGCGTTTGGCGTGGGCGACAAACACGAAGGTAAGCACTTCTAAGACTCGTGCGAAAGCTGTAACGAATTTGCAGGTCACTCAAAACATAGTGTCAAAAGCAGAGAGCGCAAATATTCGAAGACTCACTCAGGATAACGAGGCTTATGAGGCACTAAGGCAGCAGTTCCCCGAGATGATTCGTTCGGAAATTGAAATGCTTTGTGGCGGATGGTCGTTCGCATGTGCACTCTTTTTATCAGCTCTTTACGGATCGGTTGGCGCCAGCTTAGGCAAACAATTCACAGATAACGCTGCAAAGGTGGCCGAGGAACGCTGTTCGTTGATGATCCACTTAGCATCCAATATCACCGCATGGGGTCTGTCGGTCAGCCCGCAAACCCTGGCAATCATGCGAGAGGTGAGCACTGAATGCGTCGATATTGCCGTCGGGATCACATTGGAATCAAAGCTCAATGGAATCAATCCCGTGGACCCAACAACACCCGTTCCCACCGTTTCAGTATGGGATGGGCGTTCGCCCCTTGATCGCAGAGTTTTTCAGATTCTTTCTGACTACCCCGATGCTTCCAGTGGCGTTCCGGTTCCCTCTGGTGCCTTCGGCGTCCACGCACCCGTCGACTGGGGAACACCCGGTGTCGGGGCTTCGTGGATTCGTTTGTGGGATGCGGGTGTCTCGTGGGCTCAAATGGAACCGAGCCAAGGAAAAATTGATTTCACAAAACTGCGTGCATCCATTGATTCAGCCGAACGCTCTGGCGCTCGCGTTCTCTACGTTTTAGGGGACACACCCGGTTGGGCTAATGGTGGTAAACCAGGGAGTACTGCCCCGACTTCTAATGATTCTGCCCTGAATTTTATTCGGGCACTCAAGGCTGAATTTGGTTCGCGAATTGGTGCCTATGAAGTGTGGAACGAAGGAAACCTTCCGACGTATTGGACGGGTTCCCAAGAGCAGTTGGCAGCGCTCACCAAGGGAATGAAAGACGTTATTGGTGATACCAGCATGGTCTTCGCGGCTAGCACGACAACCCGAGCAACAAATGCGTTCGTGACAAACTACGGTGATTACCTTGATGAGTTGAGAGCACTGAATTGGCCGGTTGACGGATTCACGGTGCATAGTTACCCGACTGCTAGTGTCGGCCCAGTTGAACGCGTTAATGAACTCGGGCAATTCAAAACGATGCTGGCACTACGCGGAGCACCGGTGAAGCCGATCTGGGATACCGAACTGAATTACGGACTTGCTGGTTTGGGCGAAGGGGTCAGGCGAATCGACGATGCAACGGGTGCCGCATACATCGCTCAGTCCTACATTCAGTCGATTCAATATGGAATTGATACGACCTTCTGGTACCTATGGACGGGTACCCGTGGCTATTACGACCTACTCGGTGTGCAACTGGATCCGTCTACCCCGATTTCTAATGGGGTGTGGAACAACCTCAGGGCACTGCTTGAGGGCACACGCATGACCCGTTGTGTCGAGTCGGGAAATATTTTCATGTGCCAATTCGTTGACCGGCTTGGTGAACCATTTACTTTGATGTGGACTCGCGAGGGGACTTCTGTGGTCAACGTAAAGGGGCTTGGTTCATCGGTGTGCGGTTTAGAAGTTGCTGATTCGCGTTTCAATCGAGCGTGTTCTGTGGTGAGAGGGGACACCATCACCATTGGAATGCTGCCCGTTCAGGTGACAAATCGTCTCAATTAAGGTTTGCCTGACAATAGGTTCGTGCAACCCGATGCAGTAGTCGTCCAGTGAGCGGGCATTGTTGGTGCCGAACAGGTGTTAAGCACACCTAATCCAATGGCTGCGTGCGTGGTCGACTGGACCTGCCTCCCCTCGGAGTTCAACACGCGATCGTGGATGTAAGTGCCGCGGTGTTCACGCAGCGCGACTGCGCCGGCCGACGCCTCAGCGCACCACGCGACCGGGCACCTCGCGGAAGCCGACCGCTACGACGGCTTCGACCGGTCGAGTCGACCGAGAGCGGACCATCACCTGGTAGGTCCCGCCGACGCCCACGCCGGACAGTCGCGCCAGGTACAGGTACTTCGTCCCGGAGTAGGGCTCAAGGAACGGCGAGCGCTCATCAGGCGTGAGGATCGTGCGGTTCCCGCGGGGGTCGGTGATGACGACCTCTGGCAGTGCGGTCGCGGCGAGGGCGTTCCCGGGTGCCTTGTCGACGATGAGCAGCTGGGTCTCCAGGCGCTGACCGCTACGGAGGCCGAATCGGAACCCGCGGGTTTGCTGCCCTTTCACGGTGGCGTAGACGGCGAAGGACACGGTGCCATCGACGAGCAGCGGACCGCGGTCGGCCGTCGAGTTTGCGGCGGTGAGCCGGACAGGCTGGTGGGCCT
>CAINMH010000159.1 GCA_903850745.1 uncultured bacterium | reverse complement strand
GGCCACGCGAGGAGTCCCACACGTTATGCGCCAGCTGCACGTACTCCACCTTCGAGCCGTCCTTGCGCGGCTTCCCCGGAGTCGATCGCACGTACATGACCAGAGAATACGGCAAAACCGCATCGAAGCCGCCACGACACGCCGAATATCTGTATCTAGGCAATCGAGGTGACTGCTACCAAGGATGTTGTTGGCTATCAATGGAAATCCGCTGGAACGACGCAGTTACTGACCTATGAACTGTCGAACTCGGGTTTAACGCGCCCAGCCAAATCAGACGAGCATTCTCACCCGATCGCCTGCCACGTGGCGCCCGCCTCCCGGGCCGCCAAGACAGCGCTGTCATACGCCGAGTCCAGTAGCGCGCGGGCGTGGCGCAGCGCCTCCACCCGGGCGAGCGGATCCGCCGCCGAGACCGCTCCCCGCAGTCCCGCAACGACCACCTCGATCGCCGTCGGTGTCAGGTTCGCCTGACAGCCGTCAGGAACGCCTGACACCGACCGGCCACTCGCCGCCGTCGCCGCGTCGACCCCGCGGGAACCATCCCGACGCCCTCCTGCTTCGATCACGCCGTCCGCGGCGCTCTCCGGGCCCATCGGCTGCTACACGATCTCTGCTCCCGTCCGCGCGGGCGCACCCGGCCCACCGCACCAGCAGCAGTGCCCGGCAGCCGCGAGCCGGCAATCGCCGCCGCCGGTGCGGGACCCTGCAGGGCCGGGGGCAAGGGTCCCCGCGGTAGGGACCTGCTCGACGGAGGAGTCCAGACCCAGGAACCGACGGCTCCGCGCCCCCGGCAAAACGCCACTCTCTCGAACGAGAAAATCAGCGCTTCCCTAAACGAAACTGTCCGGGAAACCGGGTCAGGCTCCCCCGCCGCAAGCGACCAAGTCAATGCCAAGCACTTGAGTGACTTGATTCAACTGACGAAAGCCCCGATTGGCCAAATGGACAAGTCTGGAACGGTCCCCTGAATTGAAGGAATAGAGCTCTTGTGAATTACAGCTTGACCTTGAACGACTTGGAGGCATCACTGCACCAGCCGCACTCAGTCAGGTTAACTCGCACCTCATCAAGCTTCTTCAGCGGAGAAGAAAGGAGAACGCTGAATTTCCCATTTTCAAAGGTTGTTGAGCCTGCGGACCTCCAGGCCTTCGATTTGGACCCGCGAACTTGGACGTTGACCGTGCCTCTGGCTACGACCATTCCACGACTCGTGCTCGCCATTGCCGTGCCCTCGAGATAAGAGCCACTGACAACAGCCTTGGTTATGCGTGTTTGATTCTTTACAACTTTCACCGTCAGCGGTGGCATTGCGACTTCTCCACTTGACCCATAGGGCTTGACACTTGCTTCGATCTGGAACGAGTCTGCACCCACCATCTTGTCGAAGATCTTCAAGTCGCTTTGCGTGAATGATCCCTCCGGGGGAACCATCGTACGCGGGCAAATAAAGATGCTGCCGGTATCTGACCGCACGCCCGGAATGGACATAACCGGATCATCGGGCTTGGCCCGCCCAGGAATGTAAATATTGATGGTCAAGTCCGTGCAATTGGTCAGTGCCCACGTGTAGGTGATCGGCATTACGAGATACTGATCACCGTCAAAAGTCACACTGGACGGGACCGCAAGGCTGATCCCATTAGCGCCGCTCGTTGCCATCGTCGTCTGCAGAGGCCCATCTGCACTTGCAGTCGGCGCACCACTCAAAGTCAAAGCGAGCAAACCCATGAATACAGCGAGCGATGTGAAGACGACACGACCATTCACTTGAACTACCCCCACCAAAAGAAGAAACAACGTTACTGTGCATTCTAAAGCAACAGCGTTTGGCTGTCTCGGAACCGACGAGACTCAGGGGACTATCGCTGAAACGGTGTAAGTGGCCTGATCTGCCGGGCGAGTCTCGGCGGGAAGGGTCGTGATGACCGAGAAACTGGTGGCCATGTCGCCACCTTCGAGCAAGTCGAGTGCAGAGCCGGTCGCGGATATTTCGGCG
>CAINMH010000158.1 GCA_903850745.1 uncultured bacterium | reverse complement strand
CCATTGGCAACAAGCGGTGAATCACTAGCTACTCGATGGCTACTGTGCGTTGCCACGTACACAATTGACTCAACAAGGTTGGTCTTGCCCTGCCCATTGGAACCAAGAAAAGTCGTTATTCCTGGGGACAAATCAACATCCAGAGCCGCATAGCTGCGGAAGTTGACGAGGTGGAGTCGGCGTACGTGCACGGGCCTCAGCCCGCGAGTCGTACCGGCATCAGCAGGTAATGGAAACTAGGCGCGTCGTCAGTTGCTGGGGTGATGACGACGGGCTTCTCTGGCACAGTGAAAGACATACGCGTCGACGCTGAATCGAGAACACCAAGACCGTCGAGTAGATAATGCGGATTGAGTGCAATTTCAATGTCGGGGCCGTCAAGTGTGCACTCAAGTACTTCACTCGCTTGAGCTTCGTCGCCCGTGCCAGCTCGTAGAACAACCTCGCTGCTGCTGAACGACATCTTCAAGGGAGTGTTGCGCTCGGCTACGAGAGCAACTCGCTTAACTGAATCAATGAGTGCCGCGGTATTTATGATGGCCGCTGAAATGCTCTCTTTGGGCAGCAATGCGCGGTAGTCAGGAAATCCAGCGTCCAGCAGCCGCGCAGTGGTACGTCGACCATTGCCTTCGAAACCAAGAAGGTTGGCTGGTTCGACCGCACTCACGCCGAGGTTGACTGTATCGGCGCTAGCAAGTGACTTTGCAGTGTCTGCAAGTGTTTTTGCTGGCGCTAAAGCCTGAACGTCAAGACCAGGTGTGGCAGGAACCCAATTGAATTCGCGAACCGCAAGGCGATAGCGATCGGTAGCTACCAAAGTCACGCGGGTGTCATCAATTTCAATTCTGATGCCGGTCAGGAAAGGAAGTGCATCATCTCGTCCTGCAGCAATGGCGACCTGAGAAACAGCACTCGCGAAGGATGCTCCCGGAATAGACCCACTCGCAGATGGCATCTCAGGTAACGCAGGGTATTCGTCGACAGGGAGTGTGGGAAGAGTAAATGAGCTGCGGCCGCAGGTGACTTGGACACGTGAGCCTTCAACAGCGAACTCGACTGGCTGAGCTGGGAGTGAACGAGCAATGTCACCCAACAATCGTCCCGGGACGAGGACGCGACCCTCTTCTGTGACGGTGGCCTCAACGTCAACTTGGGCGGCTGTCTCTGCATCGAAACTAGACAACGCAATGCCGGTTGTGGACGTGTGAATCAAAATGCCCGCAAGCACGGGACGCGATGGACGTGTGGGCAATGTGCGTGCAACCCAAGTGACCGCGTCGGCGAAGGCGTCTCGCTCGATCCGGAACTTCACGGTGTAATCCTCTCCATGTACGGATGGTCATCCTGTCAGGTCTGAGCCGTAAGCGCACCGTCGTCCCCAAGGTCTCTCGCCCTATGGTTGTGATCGTGTCATTACTAGTTATAAGTAGTAGTAGTAATAGGCATGGTGGATACTGGGGATAACCTATAAAATCCCACGTCAGAGCCATTTTTTTGTCCACATCCCCAGTGGATGAAAGTGCCGTGCCGGTGGATGACGTGGCGTGCGGAATACATGAAGTTCATCGATCCACAGGTCTACGTCCGGCTAATTGTGGACAACTAGGTCGGCTAGCGGGAAGTGGACTTGATTCGGGCCGTGAGATCGGTGACCTGGTTGTAGAGGCTTCGGCGCTCGCCGATGAGAGTACGAATCTTACGGTCAGCGTGCATGACCGTTGTGTGATCGCGACCACCAAAGGCTTGCCCGATCTTGGGGAGTGACAGGTCAGTGAGCTCCCGGCAGAGGTACATAGCGATCTGGCGGGCAGTGACCAATACGCGCGAACGCGAGGTCCCGCAGAGGTCGTCAATGGTCACCCCGAAGTAGGTGGCCGAGACGTTCATGATCTGGGCCGCGGTGATCTCTGGGCCGGCCTCTGATGGAAGTAGGTCCTTGAGCACCTGCTCCGCAACTTCAAGCTCAACGGGACGACGGTTTAGGGATGCAAAGGCAGTGACGCGGATGAGTGCACCCTCGAGTTCGCGGATGTTTGTGGAAATACGTGATGCGATGAACTCAAGGACTTCGGGTGGCGCAACGAGCCGCTCCTGTGCACTCTTCTTCCGGAGAATGGCGATGCGAGTCTCGAGGTCAGGTGGTTGAACATCAGTGGTGAGACCCCATTCGAAGCGCGAGCGCATGCGATCTTCAAAGTCTTCTAACTGCTTAGGGCCAAGGTCAGAGGTAATGACGATCTGCTTGTTCGCATTGTGGAGGGTGTTGAAAGTATGGAAAAACTCTTCCTGCGTCTGAACTTTTCCGGATAGGAACTGCACATCGTCGACGAGCAGGACATCAACATCGCGATACCGACGCTGGAAGGCAGCCGCCTTGTCGTCACGAATCGAGTTGATGAACTCGTTGGTGAATTCCTCCGAACTGACGTAGCGCACGCGGGTGCCCTTATAGAGGGCACGTGCGTAGTGCCCGATCGCGTGTAGGAGATGCGTCTTGCCGAGTCCGGATCCACCGTAGATGAAAAGTGGGTTGTAGGCCTTTGCTGGTTGCTCTGCCACAGCGACGGCGGCCGCATGAGCGAATCGGTTGCTGGAACCGATGACGAATGTGTCGAAGGTGTACTTGGCATTGAGCCGACCGTCCTCGACTCGTGTGCCGGGGGTTCCAGTGCCTGGCCGCTCCGGCTCAGAAGTAACAGAAGCGACAGTGGCATCGGCCTCAATGTCGAGTACGTCCTCATCGATGTCTGGTGCAATGGTGTCGTCAACCTTCACGGCGAGGCTGACCTCGAAACCGAGTTCGGCGGAGAGGGCCCGGATGATCATTGGACGAAGGCGAGTTTCGAGAACGTCTTTGGTGAAGTCATTAGGCGCCGCGAGCAGTGCGGTGTCGCCGACAAGTCCGATTGGGCGGGTCAAAGCGACAAAAGCGCGCTGTTGAGGGGTAAGGGAGCCGTCGGTGAGCGTGCTGACCGCCCGGGTCCAGACCTCCGTGAGGTCAATTTCGTCATCCACAGCGCTTCTCCTCATGAAAATTGCACTTAGTCCACACTAGTGCCGTTCATCCACATGCTTATCCACAGGTGTGGACGCTGTGGATAATGTGGAACCCTAGCCACCACAGAGCAGTCGCTCAAGGGGTACGCCCAGGCCCATTTGTCGCAAGGGGGCTCGGTGCCGTAACATTGAACCTTCCACTAGACCTGCAGGAGTTCGAGATGAAGCGCACGTTCCAGCCCAATAACCGTCGTCGGGCTCGCACGCACGGCTTCCGACTCCGCATGCGTACCCGTGCCGGCCGCGCGATTCTCAGCGCTCGCCGTGGCAAGGGTCGCGCGCGCCTCTCGGCCTGAAGTAGCAGCTGCCGTGCTTCCCACGGTCCATCGCCTGCGCACTCGTACTGATTTTTCCCGCGTCATGCGCTCACGTTCTCGTGCTTCCGCGGGCTGTCTCGTTGTCCACGTAAATTCAGCCGGAGATGCCCCTGCCCGGTTGGGGTTGGTGATTGCAAAAACCGTTGGCGGGTCAGTGATTCGCCATCGAGTGGCGCGTAGATTGCGGGCTGTGGTTGCAGCTCGTATTGCGTCCTGGCCGATGGGTGTGGACGTTGTGATCCGGGCCCTGCCTGATGCGGCTTCGGCGGATCTGACTCGGCTCGGCCAGGATCTCGATCGCGCTCTTGTTCGCCTCGGTGTGACAGGCTCCTAAAGATGCGGATTTTGCGCGCTATTCACCGGGGCCTCGACTGCACGATCTTCGCCCTCATTCGTCTAATCCTCATTGGCCTGATCACGGGCTACCGCATGACTCTCTCGCCGATCATTGGTCCCACCTGCCGTTTTCACCCCAGCTGTTCGGCCTATGGCCTCGAATCAATCAAGGCCCATGGTGCGGCCAAGGGGACAGCGCTCATCGTGTGGCGGCTCCTGCGCTGTAATCCTTGGAATCTCGGCGGCCTCGATCCGGTACCGGATAGGGGCCATTGGCACCCATCTATCAACCCGGATGGCACACCGAGGGTAAAGAGTGCGACGATTACGACCTACATCTGACCTGGAGACTCCCTGTGTTCCTTCTTGACTGGCTGAAGAATGGTGTCAGCTGGATCCTGCTGCAGTTCCACTCGCTGCTGAGCACGTTCATGGATCCGGCCGGCGGCTGGACTTGGGTGCTGTCCATCGTGGGTCTCGTGATTGTCATCCGCATCGTGTTGATTCCGCTGTTTGTTAAGCAGATCAAGGCGCAGCGCAATATGCAGATTATTCAGCCGAAGATTAAAGAGCTGCAGAAGAAGTACGCCGGCGACCGTGAGAAGCAGTCGGCAGAGATGATGAAGCTCTACCGCGAGACGAAAACGAACCCACTTGCGTCCTGTCTCCCGATCATTTTGCAGGCGCCCATCTTCTTCGCACTCTTCTCAGTTTTGCAGGGCTTGGCGATGTACGAACCAGGCAATCCGGACCATCCGCCGCCCGGTGTATTTGATGCAGAAACCGCTGATCAGGGCCATTCGGCCTCCATTTTTGGCGCTCCGTTGTATGGCTACTTCATGGGCGCTTACAACACCAACTTGATTAATGATGGCTTTAGCCCAATGTCGACGCGCGTCCTCTCTGCAATCTTGATTGTGTTAATGACTGCGACTTCGTTCCTCACGCAGCGACAAATGATTTTGAAGAACTCGGCGCCTGGCAATCCGATGGTGCGCCAACAAAAGATTTTGATGTACGTGTTCCCGCTTGTGTTCGCCGTGGGCGGTATTAACTTCCCCATTGGTGTGCTCATCTACTGGTTTACGACCAACTTGTGGACTATGGGCCAGCAGTTCTACGTCATCCGCAATAATCCGCAGCCCGATACTCCTGCGGCTGAGGCCCATGAAAAGCGCAAGGCGCTGAAGGCTTCGCGCAAGGCGTTAAAGAACGGCAGTGCGAGTTCAGCGGTGGTGGAAGGCGAGGTTGTGGAGCCGACGCCCGATGTCCCCGCCCCACGCGTTCAGCCCAAGAAGCAGTCGCGGAGCAAACGCAAGAGTAAATAGACTTAGGTGTTTGACTAATCCGCGCTAGCGGAACTGAGGAGTACATATGAGCGAGAAAATTCTGGAAACTGAAGGCGACATCGCAGCGGATTACCTCGAGGGGCTGCTCGATATTGCCGATCTCGATGGTGACATCGATATCGACGTGGAGGGCTCGCGCGCGCAGGTCTCGATCGTTGAGGCAAATCCCGGTGATCTGAAGTCCCTCGTGGGCAAGGACGGGAAGGTGCTGGAGTCCCTGCAGGAGCTTGCCCGACTCGCGGCCACTAGAGAGACCGGGGAGCGCTCGCGCCTGATGCTCGATGTTGCTGGCTTCCGTGCGGAGCGAAAGACCACGTTGACGGCACTTGCGAATGAAGCGATCGAGCGCGTCACGGCCTCAGGGGAATCCATTTCGCTTGATCCTATGAATGCTTTCGAGCGCAAGGTGGTCCACGATGCGGTGGCTGCCGCCGGACTCGCGAGTTCGTCTGATGGCGAAGAACCAAAGCGCTACGTGGTTGTCTCCCCTGCTTCCTGAGGTGGATCTGCCCGAGTGGTTGGCTCCTTCGCAGTCGGGGCTGACCGCGTATGCAGACTTGCTTGCTGGGGCCGGGGTCGAACGTGGCCTCATTGGCCCCCGAGAAGTTCCGCGCCTCTGGGAGCGCCATCTACTCAACTGCGCCGTGGTGGTCGACCCCGAATCTGGTCTGGTCCCTGAGGGCGCAGCGGTGATAGATGTGGGTTCGGGAGCCGGATTACCTGGCTTGGTCTGGGCTATTACTCGCCCGGATCTCGACATCGTGTTGCTGGAGCCGTTGCTGCGGCGGGCCACGTTCCTCGAGGAAGCCGTATCCATTCTCGGCCTGGAGCGGGTTCGGGTGGTTCGGGGACGGGCTGAGGAAAGCAAATTGACAGCGGGGATTGTGACCGCCCGCGCGGTGGCGCCCTTGGATCGCTTGCTGGGCTGGGTCGCGCGCTTAGTGGCGCCGGGTGGTGAGGTACTCGCTCTCAAGGGGTCAAGCGCTGCGGAGGAGATCGCGACGGCACAGGCTGCGGGTATTGCGGGGACGTACGAGCTCATTGAGTGTGGTGTCGGTGTTGTGGATCCGCCCGCAACTGTGGTGCGGATCCGCGAACTCCGGCGGCCCCGCTCAGCCAAGCGTTGATCTCGTACGCCACAATTAGGACGTGACTTCTGGCCTCGGCTGGCCGACCGCCGCCGCATTCGATCCTGATGGACCGGGGCCGCTCGGTGCGCCCGATGGCACGGATGTTTCCCGTGAAACACCAAAGACCAGCATGGTGCATGTTTCCCGTGAAACACCATCGAGCAGTCAGACCGCGGGCCTAGGTTGGCCACAGGAGGGTTCCTTGTGACTACCGCTCGAATCTTGGCCGTCGCTAATCAGAAGGGCGGAGTGGGCAAGACCACCTCGGTGGTCAATCTCGCAGTCGCGCTCGCCCAAGGGGGAGCAGAAGTCCTTGTGGTTGATCTGGATCCGCAGGGAAATGCTTCCACGGCCCTTGGCCTCGAGCATCGCGAAGGCACCCTGGGAACCTACGAGATCCTCGTGGAAGGCCGGCCGATCGCTGAGGTCGTTAAGCGGTGCCCCGAATCTGAAAATCTGTGGGGAGTTCCGGCCACAATTGACTTAGCGGGCGCAGAGATCGAACTCGTCTCTCTCGTTGCCCGAGAAGCGCGACTCCGCCGGGCCATCGAGGCCTATCTGCCGGTGCACGCGGAGAGCCATCGGCCTATCGACTTCGTATTGATTGACTGCCCGCCAAGTCTGGGACTGCTAACGCTCAATGCTCTGGTGGCTGCTCGGGAGCTATTGCTGCCGATTCAGTGTGAGTACTACGCCCTTGAGGGTGTCTCCCAACTGCTCCGCACGGTTGAATTGGTCAGAACCCACCTCAACCCTGACCTGCGGGTAGGGGCCGTGCTTTTGACGATGTATGACGGTCGAACTCGCCTCTCTGCCCAGGTCGCTGATGAGGTCCGGGAGCATTTCGGTGAACTCGTGTTGCCGACCTTGATCCCCAGATCCGTTCGAGTGTCAGAGGCCCCCTCGTATGGGCAGAGTGTGCTTGCCTACGACGGGACCTCATCGGGCGCGTTGTGCTACCGGCAGGCTGCTGAGGAGCTTGTTGCTGCAGGAGTGAAGTGATGTTTCCCCAACGTTGTCCACAGTTTTCATGGGGACAATGCGATGTTTTCCACACACTGAGCAGGATGGGACTCAAGTGGCCAAGGTGAACGAAAGACGTGGTCTGGGACGTGGTCTCGGGGCACTCATTGGTGACAACGAAAACGCTCCAGCCTCTTCGCCGGACGCTTCGACGGTCACTATCGCCGGTGAGTTGGCAACATATGCCGAACTCCCCCTGGATTCGATTGTTCCCAACCCCAAGCAGCCCCGGCAGGTCTTTGACGAGGAGGCCCTCGCCGAACTCGTGTATTCCATCAAGGAAGTCGGGCTACTCCAGCCGGTAGTCGTTCGCCCCGTGGGGAAGGGATACGAACTCGTGGCGGGTGAGCGCCGCTGGCGAGCCAGTAAAGAGGCTGGTCTCGATCGAGTTCCTGCAATCATCAGGGCAACTCCCGACGACGACTTACTGCGCGATGCGCTTTTGGAGAATCTCCATCGAGTGCAGCTCAATGCGCTCGAAGAAGCGGCCGCGTACTCGCAGTTGCTTGCTGATTTTGGTGGCACGCAAGAAGAACTTGCTGCCCGGCTGGGTCGGTCCCGTCCTCAGGTGGCCAACACCTTACGGCTACTGAAGTTGCCGGTAGCCGTGCAGCGTCGAGTCGCCGCCGGCGTGCTCTCAGCGGGCCATGCACGCGCCCTGTTGTCCTTGGACGACGTTGAGGCGATGGATCGGTTAGCAGAGCGCGTCGTGGCTGAGGGAATCTCGGTGCGCGCGCTCGAGGAAATCATTTTGATCGGCGAGGGCGACGGACGTCAGCGGCAACGCAAGACACGAGCACGAGGCACCAAGGACTCAACCATGGAAGCGGCAGCCTCTGATTTAGTCACACGACTAGCAGATGTGCTGGAAACCCGCGTACGTATAGAGGCGACCAAGACCAATGCTCGGGGTCGAATTTTGATCGAATTTGCAGATCTCACCGATCTGCAGCGCATCGTCGATCAGATCGACTGACTTCAGCCGCGAGCGACCGCTGCACGCACAAGGTACGCAGTCAACTCACCGAGGTCCATCCCTGCATTCGTAAGAGCTTGCGGCATTAGCGAGGTCTCCGTCATGCCAGGTGCTGCATTGATTTCCAGGAACATCGCACCCTCAGGTGTGACTATCGCGTCGGTGCGCGACCAATCACGAAGGCCCAGGCTCGTGTGCACGCGAACAGCAAGCTTTGCCAGAGCCTCACTGTGTTCTTGACTGACTCGAGCTGGCACGAAAAACTCTGTGCTTCCTGCCGTGTATCGCGCGGCGTAGTCGTAAAACCCACTATCTGGAACGATTTCTACGGCAGGTAGAGCACGTGGGCCATCGGCAGTGTCCACTACAGCAACGGCGACTTCAACACCCGCGACGAATGATTCGATCATCGCTACATCGCCATAGGCGAACGCATTGACCATGGCGGCAGGCAACTCTGAAGCATCATTAACGATGCTGGTGCCGAGAGCGGATCCACCTCGAGCAGGCTTAACTACCGCCGGAAGACCAACAGCTGCCACTAACGCATCCAAGACAGATGCTGCACCAAGTTCACGAAAGGTTGAATGTGGAAGTGCAACTGAGCGTGGTGTCGCTATGCCTTCCGTACGCAAAAGTGCTTTAGCCACCGGCTTATCGAAGGCGAGCCGACATGCATCTGGGCCACTGCCGACATAGGGAATGCCTAGTCCATCAAGGACGTCTCGAACAGCACCATCTTCTCCCGCTGCACCATGCAACATCGGAATGACACAGTCGGGAGCATCAGTCCGAAGTGACTTCAGAAGAGTCGAGTCGACATCTCGTTCAATGACATCAATGGACGGATCTGCGGCACGCAGTGCATTGGCCACGCGCCGACCTGAACGGATGGAGACATCTCTTTCGGGAGACAGACCGCCTGCGAGTACAACGACGTGCATGTCTCTCCTCAACCCAAATCTGGTGCGGGTGTTTGTGGCCCCTGACTGTCATGCTGAGGCATGTCTGCCCCGAATGTCTGCATGAGTTGAAGTTCAGATTCCATCACTGTGCCGAGCCTGCGTACACCCTCGCGAATTCGCTCCGGATCTGGGTAGCAGTACGACAGTCGCAACTCGCGTTGTCCTTGTCCATCAACATAAAAACCAGTCCCTGGCACATAGGCCACTAATGCGGCGATTGCGCGCGGCAGCATTGCTTTTGAGTCAAGGCCTGGTGGCAGAGTCAGCCACGAATAGAAGCCACCGGCAGGAACAGTCCAGGTCGTGCCTTCGGGCATGTAGGTGGCTAATGCGTCGAGCAGCGCATCGCGTCGTTCGCGATAAACCTCTTGAAAAACCTTGATCTGCTGGCGCCACGGTTGAGTGGAAAGATATTCAGACACGGTGAATTGCGTGAGATTGGACGGACACAGAATCGCGGACTCGGAGGCAAGTACTAATTTCTCGCGAACACCGTGTGGTGCCAACGCCCAACCGACACGAATCCCGGAAGCGATGGTCTTTGAAAAGGAGCCGAGATAGACGACGCCGTCTGCTTCATCGGCACGGATCGCCCGTGGTGGTGGACCACCATCAAATCCGAGCAGGCCGTACGGGTCGTCTTCAAGGATGAGAATCCCGGAGCGTTGCGCAATGGCAAGGATTTCGCTGCGTCGCTGGGGCCCTTGAGTAACTCCAGCGGGATTGTGAAACGAGGGGATCGTGTAGATCAACTTGATTTTGCGTCCCGAGGCGCGCACTGCAGCGATGGTTTCCTCGAGCGCATTGGGAACCAGACCCTCGTTATCCATCGCCACGTGGATGACGTCGCACTCGTAGGCACGAAACACGCCGAGGGCGCCAACATAAGACGGTGCTTCCACCAAAACCACGTCACCGGGATCGCAGAAAATGCGTACGACAACGTCGAGTGCCATCTGTGACCCGGGAGTCACGACCACTTCGTCGGGGTGTCCGTCGATGCCCACTTCACGCATGACCTCGACGATTTGCTCGCGAAGGGTCGGGTCGCCCTGGCCGGAGCCGTACTGCAGTGCTTGGGGACCACGCTCGCGAATGAGCCGAGCGGACATCTCGGCGATCGCGTCCATGGGGAGTGCTTGCACGAAAGGCATCCCGCCCGCCAGCGATACGACCTCGGGTCGAGAGGCGACAGAGAACAGGGCGCGAATCTCGGAGGCGGTCATGCCACGAGCACGCGTGGCGTAGCTATCCACCCATGGATCGAGGCGTGAACCCTTCGAGGTCATACGGCATATGCTTCCCTATGCAGCAGTCGAAT
The DNA here is from genome assembly GCA_903850745.1 of uncultured bacterium. Taxonomy (GTDB): domain Bacteria; phylum Actinomycetota; class Actinomycetes; order S36-B12; family S36-B12; genus CAINMH01. The sequence continues at coordinate 836 of CAINMH010000158.1, read as the reverse complement.
GAGCGAAGGGGGCATCCGATGAAGATCGTGGCTACGGCTCTTGGACTAGTGGCCCTGGGCGTTCTTGCGGGATTCGTGGCCAAACTCATCTGGCCATCGCACCGATCATGAAGGGCTAGCCCGCCGGCGTATAGAAGACGACGATGGCTTCGGCGATGGCCTTGGCGAGGGTATCCCGAAAGATCGGCTGGCTGAGCTTGTTTGCGTCGCCGGGGTTAGTCAAATAGCCGACTTCGAGCGCGACTGCCGGCATGCGAGTGATGCGCAGCATGTCCCACGTGCCGGCATTGCAGCGCAGATCGACTAGGTCCGTGTGCGCACAAATTGAGGTTTGGATGCGCTCGGCGGCGACTCGCCCGGCCATGGAGTGCCGCCCAGTAATCGAGTCTCCAAAGTAAAACGCCGACACTCCGCTGGCGTGCTGTGAAGAGTACGAGTCGACGTGCACTGACACGTATAGATCGGCATCGAGGTCGTTGGCAAATCTCGCGCGTGCAGATGGGTCTGCCAAGGCGGCAGGACGAGCGTGAACTGAGCGCGTGAGCAGAACTTGGGTGCCGAGAATCGAAAGACGTCCATCGATGCGGGCCACGATGTCATCCACTATGTGGATGCCTTCTTCAGTGAGCCCCTCATGGGCAGGATCAAGCACGACAACTTTGCCCGCGACACCGCTGCGAGTCTGCGCTAACTGGTGATGCTCACGCAAAGTCTCTGCGTTGCCGTCACCTATGCGACGCATCAATCGAAGGAATGCGGCGAATGTGTCGGGTCCACACATGCCATCTGGTCGGGCTCCGACACCTCTTTGGAACTCCCGAACAGCGGCATCTGTG
>CAINMH010000157.1 GCA_903850745.1 uncultured bacterium | reverse complement strand
GGCATGCGTAGACTTTCTCGCGCTCCAACCGGTGCATTGTGGAGCATCGCAGGCACCACATCACTTACGCGGGTCCTTTCCCCTGATGGTTCTTCGGAGCCAGTCCTCAACGGTGTGGTGCCTCCGGGTGTCGCCGGTCGAATGTTGGTGCTCACGCAGGCCCCTGACCCTGGGTGGGAAGCTGCCGTCGGAGATGTGATTTTGCCGGTCGCTACTGCACCCGAGGAATCTTTGATGAGTTGGGCTCAGGCCTTTAGCCTCGGTCCTGAAGGTGCAACTGTGGACATTCGATTCGACGACGCCCAGCGGCAGCGTTGGCTCTGGCTCGAACTTTTCCTCGTGGTGATCGTCATTGTGTTGAGCTTGCCCACACGAACGTCGCGTGACCCAGATGCGGACGATCCTGACCAAGATGACTTTGCTCAGTCAGGAGTGGGCGCATGATGCGGACGACAGGTCGACGTAGAGCACCCCGTGAGCGTGCATCTGTGGGCGCGATCAGTTTTGGTGTCGCAGCCGTGCTGATTATCGGCGGCGCAGGTGTTGCCGTCGTGTTTGGAGCGACCGCTGCACCGATCGTGGGTCAGGCAGACCAAGCTCCCTCGGGGACCACCGAGCCCGTTGCCACGACAGAACTTGTCTGTCCCGAACCGGGTGCATCCAAGGACGGTGCAGTGCGGGTAGCCGCAGCCAATGTGGCTGGACTACCTGGTCAAGATCGACCCGGCGCGGCGACAATCGCCTCCATCGCCAACCGCAGTGCACCCATCGCCGAACTGACGTCACCTGGATCTACTGCAACTGTCGACATTGTGGGGGAGTCTTCGCTCCCGCTAGTGATTGCCGGTGATGGCGGGCTCGCGCCCGGGTTAGTAGGCGCGCAGGTAGGGCGCGACGATACAAAGATTGGCCGCGGCCTTTCCTCGTCAGCCTGTGTACTCCCCGGCACCTCCTGGTGGTTCATGAGCGGGGGAGCGGAGATCGGTCAGATCACGCGTGTAGTGCTCGTCAATTCCGAACCAGCCCCGGCCGAGGTCGATGTCGAGGTGTTCGGCCCAAATGGCCTCGTTGAACTTCCCTCAGTCCGCGGCATTGTGATGACCTCGCGGTCTGAGACCGTGTTGCGTTTTGACCGCCTCATTCCAGGTGTTGCGGCTGGTGCCATTCATGTCATCGCACGTTCGGGTCGCGTGGCCGTGAGCGTTTCTGACTCGCGATCCGATGGCTTTGTTCCTAAGGGTGTTGACTTCATTCCACCCGCGAGCGAGCCCGCAAACACGGTGTGGGTGCCAGGTGTTAGCGACGGAGGTGGCGCGCGCCAACTCCGACTTCTTTCTCCCAACGCGAATGCCGTCGTATCACTACGTGTGTTTACGGCCTCTGGTTCATTCGTGCCCAACGGACTCACGAATATTGATGTCCCTCAAGGCAAGGTCGTAGATGTTGATCTGGCGGGTGCTCTACGCGGTGATGCGGCAACAATCAAAGTCGAATCCGATCAACCGGTCGTAGCGGGGCTCACTCAGACCTATGGCCTCGCGGACGTCACTGAATCCTCGTATACCGCCGGTTCACCAGTAATGACTGGTCCTAGTGCGGTCACTGGATTACCCGGGGGCAAGGCAGCTCAAGGTACGACGCGCGTGATCGTGTGGGTCACCGCACCGGAGGGCGAAGCGCGAGTCCGCGTGACTTTGTTGCCGGCCATTGAGGGCCAGCCCACGCCGTCTCGTGCAGGTCGAGAATTCACCATCCCGTCCGGGCGAGTGGTGGCCATCGAACTTAAGGTTCCGCCGTTGGCTGAGTGGTTTACGGCGCTCGTGACTCCGCTCTCCGGTGGCGTCCTTGTGGCCCACCGAGTCAATGAGATTTCCCCTGATTCCAATCTCGTGACGGGCTATCCCTGGCGTCCACTTCGGGTGGAAGTCACCTTGCCGGCGGCCCAAGAAGACATCGCTGTCGGTATGCCCTAAGCGACACACCCGCGCAATCCCCGGTCCAGTCCCTCGCTCGCGCTAGCGTCAGGCTGTGGCCATCCGACGTCGTTGCTCGCGCCCATCCTGCAGTCGCGCTGCCGTGTCGACCTTGACCTACGTCTACGCGGATTCCACGGCTGTTGTGGGGCCCTTGGCTACCTACGCGGAGCCGCACTGTTATGACCTGTGTGCTCTGCACGGCGATCGCCTGACCGCTCCGCTGGGCTGGGAGCTCGTCCGGATCGAACCCGACCCCGACTCCCTCAAACCAAGTAGCGATGACCTTGAGGCGCTGGCCAATGCCGTTCGAGAGGTAGGGCGGGTGTCCCAGCCACTCGTGGACGACATGTCCGCGCGCCGAGGACACCTACGGTCTGTACCTGCAGTCAACGACTGAAAAAGGCCTCTTGCGGGTCGGGGCTACCCTTAGCAAGTGATTGAAGCCTCTCGCCTGTCCATCATCAAGGCATATGACATTCGCGGCACCGTCCCGGAGCAACTCGATACCGACTTCGCTCGAGTTCTCGGTGCGGCGTTCGTGCGGGTTGTAGGAGCGACGAAGGTCGTGATCGGCCGAGACATGCGCGAAACCGGACCAGCGCTCGTCGCGGCGTTTGCTGAGGGGGCCACAGCGCAAGGTGCAGACGTCATCGACATGGGGCTGGCTAGCACTGATGCTCTCTATTTCGCATCTGGCCACCTAGGTATTCCGGGTGCCATGGTCACAGCCAGTCACAACCCGGCGGAATACAACGGGTTCAAGTTGTGTCGCGCTGAGGCGGTGCCCGTAGGTCAGGACACGGGCCTTGGCGATATCCGAGACCTCATGGTGGCGGGGGTACCTGATTTTTCCGGCGCGACGGGTTCTGTGGAGAGCATGAATCTCATTCCCGAATACGCAAAGTTCCTGCGGCAGTTGGTAGACATCAGCGCGATCCGGCCGTTGCGCGTCGTGGTGGATGCCGGCAATGGCATGGCTGGCTATACCGTGCCGGCCGTCTTACTGTCTGAGGCGGGTCTGCCGGCATTGCCACTGTCACTCGATGAGATGTACTTCGAACTGGATGGGTCCTTTCCCAATCACGAGGCAAACCCAATCGACCCGGAGAATCTCCGGGATCTACAGGCCGAAGTCGTGCGAATGGGCGCGGATATTGGCTTGGCCTTCGACGGTGACGCGGATCGCTGTTTCGTAGTAGACGAGCGCGGTGAGTTAGTGAGTCCTTCGGCAATGACGGCACTGATTGCCGAACGTGAACTGCGTCGAGTGCCGGGATCTTCGGTGATTCACAATCTCATCACATCCCGCGCAGTACCTGAGGTCATTGTGGCGGCGGGTGGCACGCCTATCCGCACCCGCGTGGGCCACTCGTTCATCAAGGACGCGATGGCACGCTCAGGTGCAATCTTCGGCGGGGAGCATTCAGGGCACTTCTACTTCCGAGATTTTTGGCGAGCGGATTCAGGAATGTTGGCCGCCATGCACGTCCTTGCTGAGTTAGGCAACGCCGCTGCGGAGGTCACCGTCTCGGACCTCATGGCTCCGTACTCGCCGTATGCCGCGAGCGGTGAAATCAATTCAGTCGTGCATGATCATGCTGCAGTCATGGGAACGGTGCGCTCGGCGTTCAGCGGTCGCCCGGGAGTGCAACTGGATGAACTTGATGGACTCACGGTGAGCGGTACGGATTGGTGGTTCAATCTGCGTCCGAGCAACACTGAGCCGCTGCTTCGTCTCAATGTGGAGGCACCTACCGTGGGGGAGATGGACACTCTGCGAGACAGTGTGTTGGCAATGGTCAGAGTGGGAGGCGCTGCATGAGTGGTGCATGGGGACTTGATCCGTTGTTACTGGAGGTTCTTGCGTGTCCGTGTCCTGAGCACGCCCCGCTGCGAGTGGACGAGGCCGCGCCACGACTCGTCTGCACGAAGTGCGAACACGCCTTCGAGGTCCGTGACGGAATCCCGATCATGCTGCTCGACGAGGCGTAGATGTGGTGCGTGCGGGGAATTCTTCGCGACTATGACTGGGGTGAGATTGACGGTCTCGCTCAGTGGTCGCATGCCACGGGAACCCCGCAAGCCGAGTTGTGGTTCGGGATCCACCCGGCCGCCCCCGCGATCGTCGTCGATCGCGAAGGTATAGCAACGGGAGAGACGCTTGATGCGGTCATGCCACCGCAACGCAACCCGCTGCTAGTCAAACTTCTGGCGGCCGCTCGGCCACTGTCTATTCAGGTGCATCCAGCACGTGCGTTGGCGGCAGAGTTGAGCGCTCGTGGGGCTTTGCCGGACTCGGAAGAAAAGACTGAGATTCTCACGGCACTTGAGCCATTTCGCATTCATGCGGGGTGGCGCGATCTTGACCTGGCGCGGCGGGTGCTGGTCGAAGCGGGCGTTCCAGAGGAGGCCATCTCATCGTCGGCGACCCACGCAGACACCGTACGCACTCTGCTCGATCTCAGTCCGGGAGTGGTCGCTCAGGCGGTCGCTCAACTCAGCGAAGCAGCCAAGACGTGTGGCTATGATGACGCTGCAGTTGAGTCACTTCGTAGCATTGCCGCCGAATTTCCTACAGATGCAGGCGTATTGGTATGCGTCATGATGCAGCACAGTGTCCTCGCACCGGGCCAGACCATCGGGGTGTCGGCGGGAATCATTCATTCCTACGTTCGTGGGCTCGGAGTTGAAGTCATGACTTCTTCTGACAATGTGCTTCGTCTTGGTCTCACTACCAAGATGGTGAATGTGGATGATGCGCTGGCTGCGTTGTGTGACGTGCCGCCCACTGACGGCTCAGACTTCCCTTTCTGTGTGTGTGAACTTCGCGACGAGGCGCGCGTACTCCCCGCTTCCTATCGAGTCGTGATCCCACTTGAAGGACATGTTGAAGCAAGTGGTCCGCAAGGTCAGGTGCAAGCGGCTGTTGGTTGCGCTCTGGTCATGGGAGAGCACGAGCCCGAGGTGACCGTCCGGGTCAGCGGCCGGGCAATTGTGGCGGAGGGCCGATGAGTTCTGAAGGTGGCACAAAGGCGGTTGCTGCGGCCCTTGCCGCCAATCTCGGCATCGCTGTGAGCAAATTCGTCGCTTTTGCGTTCACCGGGTCGTCATCGATGTTGTCTGAGGCGATCCATTCGGTCGCGGATTCGGGCAATCAAGTGCTGCTTCTGGTCGGGAACAAGCGCTCGAAGAAGCCCGCGAACCAGCTCCACCAGTTCGGGCATGGTCGACGCCGCTACGTCTACGGGTTCATGGTCGCCATCGTGCTGTTCCTCGTTGGCGGCGTTTTCTCGTTGTATGAGGGACTACACAAGTTTCAGCATCCAGAAGTCCTGTCCGATGCGTGGATCGCGTTCACGGTTCTGATCGTCGCAATAGTTCTGGAGTCGTTTTCCTTCCGAACCGCAATCCGAGAGACCAATCGCGTCCGGGGTAAGCGCTCCTTCCCGCGGTTCCTGCGCGATGCGCGTCAGCCTGAGCTGCCGGTAATCCTGCTTGAAGACCTAGGTGCACTCGTCGGACTGGTTTTCGCTCTCACCGGGGTCACTTTGTCCGTGGTGACCGGGGATGGGCGTTGGGACGGTCTCGGCGCGATGGCAGTAGGCACGTTGTTGGTGATCATCGCCGTTTTCCTCGTGATTGAGATGTCGGCAATGCTCGTGGGCGAGAGCGCCCTACCTGAGGAACAGGAGGCGATCCGCGCGGCCCTAACCGCCAGCCCACTTATCGACCGAGTTATTCACCTACGCACGTTGCATGTGGGCCCAGACGAGCTCCTGGTAGGCGCCAAAATCGCCATTCGCGATTCGGCAACGGGGACCCAGATCGCGGCTGGCATCGATGCGGCTGAGCGATCTTTGCGGGCTGCTGTGCCCTCGGCCAAGTACATCTACTTAGAACCCGACCTAGACCGTCTCGCGGGTGAGGCAAACCCGGGCTAGACTGCCCAAGATATTCCGCGAACCATCGAAGCCTCGTGCCGTTCGCCGGGCCAACCGTCCGCAACAGACATGAGGAGCACTATGTCGACCCCCGACTACAAGGTCGCTGACCTTTCGCTTGCACCCTTCGGCCGTGACGAAATCCGCCTCGCGGAGCACGAGATGCCAGGCCTCATGGCCATGCGCAAGGAGTTCGGCAAGTCCAAGCCGCTCTCGGGCGCTCGCATCACTGGTTCACTTCACATGACGGTGCAGACTGCGGTCCTGATCGAGACGCTAGTAGACCTTGGTGCGCAGGTGCGGTGGGCCTCTTGCAATATTTTCTCCACTCAGGATCATGCCGCCGCGGCAGTTGTCGTTGGCCCCAACGGCACTCCTGACAAGCCTCAGGGTGTCCCGGTGTTTGCTTGGAAGGGCGAGACGCTCGAAGAGTACTGGTGGTGCACCGAGCAGATCCTGCTCTGGCCCGATGGTGCTGGCCCCAACATGATCCTTGATGACGGTGGCGACGCCACGATGCTCGTGCATAAGGGCGTCGAATTCGAGGCGGCCGGCGTTGTGCCAAGCACAAGCCCTTCGGATTCAGAGGAATACGCCGTTGTCCTAGACGTTCTCCGTGCCTCGCTCAAGTCTGATGCGCAGCGTTGGACCCGGATCGCTCCAGGCATCATGGGAGTGACTGAAGAGACGACGACTGGTGTGCACCGCTTGTATGAGCGGTTGCGCGAAAACTCACTGCTCTTCACGGCGATCAACGTGAATGACTCAGTGACCAAGAGCAAGTTTGACAACAAGTACGGCTGCCGCCACTCCCTGATCGATGGCATCAACCGCGCCACAGACGTGCTCATCGGTGGCAAAGTGTGTGTCGTTGCGGGTTATGGCGATGTCGGCAAGGGCTGCGCCGACTCGCTGCGTGGGCAAGGTGCCCGTGTGATCGTGACGGAGATCGACCCGATCTGCGCACTTCAGGCGGCAATGGACGGCTACCAGGTTGCCACCCTCGAAGACGTACTCGGAGTCGCTGACATCTTCATCACTGCGACTGGCTGCTATGACGTCATCACTGCCGACCACATGGCGGGCATGAAGCATCAGGCAATCGTCGGCAATATCGGTCACTTCGACAACGAAATCGATATGGCTGGGCTCATGGCGATGGCTGGCGTGAAGCGCAAGACCATCAAGCCGCAGGTGGACGAGTGGACCTTCGCAGACGGCCACTCCATCATCATCTTGTCCGAGGGTCGACTGCTCAATCTCGGCAACGCGACCGGGCATCCGTCCTTCGTCATGTCGAACTCATTCACCAATCAGGTGCTCGCGCAGATCGAGTTGTTCACCAAGCTCGACGAATATCCGCTGGGCGTTTACACGCTGCCTAAGCACCTTGATGAGAAGGTTGCGCGCCTGCACCTCGACGCCTTGGGCGTGCGGCTGACCGAGCTGAGCAAGCCCCAAGCGGAGTACCTCGGCGTGGATGTGGCTGGGCCGTACAAGCCCGATCATTACCGCTACTGAGCAGGGGCTGGGCGGAGCCTCTAGCAGGCCCACCGGAGTCCCAGTTTGAGTTGGCTGGGGATATTGCACGACTTCCTTGGCCTCGGGGTGACACGATGGGGTCGTGACTGAACGAATTCTCGTCGTGGATGACGACACCGCACTCTCAGAGATGCTCGGCATCGTGCTGAGAGGGGAAGGCTTCGCACCTTTCTTCTGTGCAGACGGCACGTCGGCCATGCGTGCTTTTCGTGAGTTTCGTCCAGATCTCGTGCTTCTCGATCTCATGTTGCCTGGCCGAGATGGAGTCGACGTGTGTCGGGACATCCGAGCCGAATCCGGAATTCCCATCGTGATGCTCACGGCCAAGAGCGATACCTCTGATGTGGTGTTGGGCCTCGAGGCCGGCGCAGACGACTACATTGTCAAGCCTTTCAAGCCGAAGGAACTTGTCGCTCGTATGCGCGCGCGACTTCGTCGCAGCGACTCCTTGGAACCTGAGCACCTTCAGATCGGGGGGCTGACTATCGATGTGGTGGGCCATTCCGTCAAACGAGATGGCACGGCGATCTCGCTGACTCCATTGGAGTTCGATCTTTTGCTCTGTCTTGCGCGCAAGCCCAAGCAGGTCTTCACCCGAGAAGTTCTCTTGCAGGACGTATGGGGCTATCGACATGCAGCGGACACTCGCTTGGTCAATGTTCACGTGCAGCGACTGCGCGCCAAAATCGAAGATGACCCCGACAAGCCAGAGATTGTGGTGACTGTACGAGGCGTCGGCTACAAGGCCGGGCCTTCGTGATTTCGGCTGCGCGTCGGGTGCGGGCTGCCTGGCGCCAGTCGTTGATGCTGCGAGTCACGTCGGCGACGGTGGCGCTATCTATTACGGTCGTCGCGTTGCTGGGCCTTCTGCTGCTCTCTCGTGTCACTTCGGGACTGCTTGACTCCACCCAAAAATCAGCATTGGTGGAGGCAAGTGTGGGTCTCACCGATGCTCGCCGGGTCTTGAGTGCGGCCAATACCGGCGGCGCCTCAGTCTCCGCTTCAACGCTTGTCGACTCGGTGATCACGGCGTTAGCAACGCGCGCGGGGTCGCCCGGCCAGTTCGACGTGCTCCTGCTGGCCAATAAGACCACTTATCTGGCCCCGGAGCGTGGCACCAATCTCGTGTCTGTTGCTAGCGTTCCGGCAGATCTGCGTGATGCGGTCGCCGGCTCAGATCGTCAGTCATGGACTTACACCGAGATTCGCTATCTTGATGGCCGCACCGCTCCCGGACTTGTTGTGGGCGCGCCACTTAATGTCCCCACAGTTGGTCCGTATGAGCTGTATTACTTGTTCCCCTTGACGCAGCAGCAACAAACATTGGACCTCGTACGTAGTGCAGTTGTAGGCACAGCGGTCCTACTCGTGCTTCTTGTTGCGTTCATTGTGTGGCTGGTAACCCGGCAGGTGGTCTCGCCCGTGCGAAGTGCAGCACGCACAGCAGAGCGATTTGCGTCTGGCCATCTAGAGGAGCGAGTCGCTGTCCGAGGTGAGGACGATCTCGCGCGCATGGCGACTGCATTTAATGACATGGCAGCGAGCATTGAGGCGCAGATTCATCAGCTGGAGAATCTTTCCCTAGTACAGCAGCGCTTTGTATCCGATGTCTCCCATGAATTGCGCACCCCATTGACCACAGTTCGGATGGCATCCGACGTCCTCTTCGAGTCTCGTGGGACATTCGATCCGGCAACTGCTCGCGCTGCAGAATTGCTCTCCACTCAGATTGAGCGTTTCGAAATTCTTCTGGCGGATCTCCTCGAAATCTCACGGTATGACGCTGGAGCAGCGGCGCTCGATGTTGACCCCACCGATCTGGTGAGTCTCGTCCGACGTGTCATCGAATCAACAGAGCCACTTGCGCACAGCCGAGAGATCGACGTGCGTCTAGTCCCGGATCTCGATATGTGCATGGTTGAGTGCGATGCGCGGCGGATTGAGCGCGTGATTCGCAATCTCATTGGCAATGCGCTGGAGCACGCTGAAGGTAAGCCGGTGGTCGTGCGAGTTGCGGCCGACGGTGTGGCCGCGGCCGTGACTGTGCGCGATTATGGAGTGGGCTTAAGCGAAGAGGATTTATTGCATGTGTTCGACCGGTTCTGGCGGGCAGATCCGGCTCGAGCGCGCACAACCGGAGGTACTGGATTGGGGCTGTCCATCGCTCTTGAGGACGCTCGACTTCATGGTGGTTGGCTGGAGGCATGGGGCGACCCGGGCTCGGGCGCTTCCTTCCGACTTACGATTCCGCGTCGCGCAAACGACGTGCTGGTGGATTCACCACTTCCGCTCGACGGCTCGGTCGTCGAAGTCGGCGAGGAGGTCACCGCGTGAAAGCCCGAGGCTTGATGATTCTGGCGCTGCCCGTCTTCTTGGCGTCTTGTGCCGTCATTCCCAATTCCGGCTCCATAGAACGGGGCACTCCTGTTGGCGCTGATCCCAATAACCAGGTGATCCGCGTAATTGCCCGTCCGCCACAGCCCGGCATGTCGCCTCAGGAGGTTGTGCAGGGATTTCTCGATGCTTCGGCTTCATTCGAAGGTGATCATGCGGTCGCTCGGCAGTACCTCACCGATGCGCAGAGCGCGCTCTGGAAACCGTCTGAAAGCGTCACGGTCTACGACGGCTTGTTCACGATTGCTGCAGGTAGCACAACCTCCTTGAAAGTTACTAGCGGTCTGTATGCAGTGATCTCCAACGACGGTTCATTTCGGGTGGCCACGCCACCTCGCTCCATCGGATTCGATTTCCGCGTTGAACGCGTAGGCGACGAATGGCGTATCGCAGATGTGCCTCGCGGCCTGCTTCTTTCACGCGCCGATGTTGACAGGTCTTTTAGATCCTTCAATCTGTACTTTTTTAACTCGAACTTCGACACGCTTGTGCCTGATCCGCGCATGATTCCGGTACAAGAGAGCGGACTCGCAACGACACTCATTCGGGAGTTAGTAGCGGGGCCGAGTGATTGGTTGGCGCCGGCCGTGCGCACAGCCATTCCTGACGGTACGACCCTGGCAATCGACGCAGTACCCATCGACGCCGGCACCGCACGCGTAGACCTTGACCAGCGCGCTCTGCTGACCAACGATGAGACGCGCCGCGCGTTGTCCGCGCAGATTGTGTGGACACTTCGGCAACTGGCCACGGTGGCTGCAGTGGATCTGCGCGCATCTGGTCAGCCGCTGCCGGTCTCGGGAGTGCCAAATCCGCAGTCGAGCGATGCCTGGATGAATTACAACCCTGATGCCGCTCCCTTCCCAGATGTGCCCTTCGCAGTGAGTGGAGGTCGCGCCATCAAGATTTCAGACGCCTCCGCTGAGTTAGTCGCGGGTGGCGCTGGCATTGGAGATCCGCCTCTCTCGGCCATCGCCGTGTCTGCTGCTGGTGGGCAGATCGCGGGCGTTGACGCGGTAGGCAATCTGTGGAGAGGCGCTATTGCGGTGGACTCCCCAATCTCCCAGATCACCAGCGTGCCTGGAGGGTCTTACCCGCAATTTGATAACGCCGGCAATGTGTGGATCCTCGGCACAGATGGAGTACTCAGGGTGGTGTCGTCCCTAGGTGTCGCCGCAACCGTGACGCTAGAGAACTTTCCAGCAAAGGCGTCTTTGCTCGCAATGTCACTTTCGCCTGATGACGCACGCATGGGCCTCGTGCTGCAACGCGGTCCAAGACGCGTACTTGTCCTTGCCCGCGTCGTCACAAACGGCGGTGCATTCACCCTTGCTGGTCCTCGTCGGGTGGAAACGGTCCTCACCGATGTGCTAGATATCGCGTGGAATTCGAGCGAGAGCATCGCCGCACTTGCCATTTCGGGTGCTGGCGCCCCACAGGTGTACGAGGTGGATCTGGCTCAAGGCACTGCTATTGGTCGAGGCGCACCGGTGGGTCCCCGCAGCATCGCCGCCGCGCCGGGAGTCCCGATTTTGGTGGGCACCGATTCCAGCCGCATCTTTTCCCTTGTTGGTGACCAATGGGTGGCCGGAGCATTCGGCAACAACCCAACCTACGCACACTGATGCTGGCCGAACTCATTGATCTCCTTGTACCTCAGGAATGTGTGCACTGCTCGCGACCTGGGCGCACCTTGTGTTCGGCGTGCACCGAGGAGTTGAAGGGCCGTGGTCATCGCTCTGACCCGACGCCGTCTCCCGCGGGGCTCCCGCCCGCCTTCTCCTTGAGCGAATACTCCGGAGTGACACGCTCCGCGGTGCTAGCACACAAAGAACGTGGGGTGCGCTCGTTGACGCGACCACTCGGCTGGGCGCTCGCCCGCGCGGTCGCCGCTACCGGACATGGAACTGTCACGCTCGTTCCGATTCCGAGCTCCCGCAAGAGCCGAGCGACTCGCGGTGAGGACACCGTGGGCCTCCTCGCCTGCCGCGCAGCGCGAGATCTGAGTGCCATCGGTGTACGTGCAGAGGTACGACCGGTCCTCACACAGGTCCGCGCTCGTCTAGATCAAGCTGGCCTGGGACAGGCCGCCCGGACGACCAACCTTCTCCACGCGTTCGTGGCGACCTCGTTGCGCTCCAACGGTGCGGTGATCTTGGTGGATGACGTGATCACGACTGGGGCAACCTTGGCTGAGGGAGCGCGTGCCTTGCGGGCAATTGGTGTTCGCCCAGTGGCTGTGGCCACTGTGGCCGCAACGGCACTCAAAAAGGGGGAGCATTCGGTCGGGAGACCGTCATGAGAGCGGTACGTGCGGGGACGCTACTGCTGGGGGCTTCGGGAGCCTCAACCACTACGATGGTCAGGTGGGCATTCTGGACAAGGTTCTGCGGGTCGGTGAGGGCAAGACCCTCCGCAAACTTGAAAGCATCGCGAAGCAGGTCAACGCTTTAGAGGACGATTTCGTCACTATGAGCGATGCCGATCTTCGCGCGCTTACCGACGAATACAAGAAGCGCTTTGTGGAGGGGGAGTCCCTCGATGCACTCATGCCCGAGGCATTCGCGACCGTACGTGAGGCCTCCCGTCGCACCTTGGGCCAGCGGCACTACGACGTGCAGATCATGGGCGGGGCGGCCCTTCACCTCGGCAACATCGCCGAGATGCGCACCGGTGAGGGCAAGACCCTCGTCGCGACCCTGCCCTCTTACCTCAACGCAATTTCCGGCGAGGGTGTTCATGTCGTCACTGTCAACGACTACCTCGCAGAGCGTGACTCGGAGTGGATGGGCCGCATCCATCGCTTCCTGGGACTTTCCGTAGGCGTCATCGTGGCCAACATGGATCCCGCGGCACGTCGTGAGGCCTATGCCGCGGACATCACTTACGGCACCAACAACGAATTCGGCTTTGACTACCTGCGCGACAACATGGCCTGGTCGCGCGAAGAGATGGTGCAACGCGGCCACTACTTCGCAGTGGTCGACGAGGTCGACTCCATCCTCATTGACGAGGCACGCACGCCACTCATCATTAGCGGCCCGGCCGATCAAGCCACCCAGTGGTATGCCGAGTTTGCGCGCATCGTCAACACCCTCAAGATCGACGTGGACTACGAAGTCGATGAGAAGAAGCGCACCATTGGTGTGCACGAGAGCGCAATCGACAAGGTCGAGGATCAGCTCGGCATCGACAATCTTTACGACACGGTGAACACCCCGCTAGTGGGTTACCTCAATAACGCGGTCAAGGCCAAGGAACTCTTCAAGCGTGACAAGGACTACGTCATCATGGAGGGCGAGATCCTCATCGTTGATGAGCACACCGGTCGTTTGCTCAAGGGTCGTCGCTACAACGAAGGCCTGCATCAGTCGATTGAGGCCAAAGAAGGCGTGGAGATTAAGGCCGAAAACCAGACTCTGGCCACCATCACTCTTCAGAACTACTTCCGTCTCTACGACAAACTCGGCGGCATGACTGGCACAGCCATGACTGAGGCCAACGAGTTCTCGACAATTTACAAGCTCGGCGTAGTGCCGATCCCGACCAATCGCCCCATGATCCGGATAGACGAAGGTGATCTCGTCTATCGCACCGAAGAGGCGAAGTACCAGGCGGTTGTCGACGACATCGCGGAGCGTTTTCAGAAGGGTCAGCCGGTTTTGGTTGGCACCGTCAGTGTGGAGAAGAGCGAGCATCTTTCTTCATTGTTGAAGAAGAGCGGTGTGCCTCACCAAGTCCTCAATGCGAAGTACCACGAGCGTGAGGCGTCTATTGTCGCCAAGGCCGGCTCTAAGGGCGCAGTTACTGTTGCGACCAATATGGCCGGACGAGGCACCGACATCATGCTCGGCGGCAATCCTGAGTTCATGGCGGCAGACGCGCTCGAAGCGCGTGGTTTGTCGCCGATTGAGACTCCCGAAGACTACGAAGCTGCATGGCCGCAGGCTCTGGCCGACGCACAGGCGTCGGTTCAGGCTTCGCATGATGAAGTGACAGAACTTGGTGGCCTCTACGTGCTGGGCACCGAGCGTCACGAGTCACGACGCATCGACAACCAGTTGCGTGGACGTTCCGGCCGTCAGGGTGATCCCGGCGAGACACGGTTTTATCTCTCGCTCGAAGACGAGCTCATGCGCCTGTTCAAGGGCGCGATCGTCGACTCCTTCCTGCGCCGATTCAACGTGCCCGACGATGTGCCGATCGAAGCCAAGATGGTGTCCAACGCCATCCGTTCGGCGCAAAACCAGGTCGAGGCGCGCAACTTCGAGATCCGCAAGGACGTCCTCAAGTACGACGATGTTCTCAATCGCCAGCGTCTGGTCATCTATGACGAGCGTCGTCGTGTGCTCTATGGCGAAGACATCTCCGAGCAGGTTGTCGAGTTCATCACTGAGACGGTTGCGAGCTACGTACGCACCGCCACGGCCGAGGGTTACCCCGAAGACTGGGACCTTGAGCAGTTGTGGGTTGCGCTCAAGCAGCTATACCCCGTGGGCGTGACTGTCGAAGAACTTGAGCAGGCCGCTGGCGGTCGTGCTGGTCTGAGCCAGGACTTCCTAGTCAGCGAACTCACTGAGGATTCCACCATTGCTTACGAGCGCCGCGAAGCGGAGTTGGGCACCGAGGTCACGCGCGAACTCGAGCGCCGCGTGATCTTGTCGGTGCTCGATCGCAAGTGGCGTGAGCATCTCTACGAGATGGACTACCTCCGTGATGGCATTGGCCTGCGCGCGATGGCGCAGCGTGATCCGCTGATCGAATATCAGCGCGAGGGCTATGACCTCTTTAGCGCGATGATGGACGCCATCAAGGAAGAGACTGTTGGCTTCCTCTTCAACGTTGAGGTTCAGGTCACTCCCAATGAGCCAGCACCTTCGGGGGATGGTGGGCCCACTGTGTCGGTCACGACTCAACAGGCCGCGGCGACAGGTGCTGCTGCGTTGATGGCGGCCAAGGGCCTCACGCCCAATCGTCCGAAGGCCGTGGAATACACCGGCCCCACCGAGCAAGGTGGCGTCGAGCATCATGCAGGCACGGTTGAAGGAGATGACGACTCTCCTCTGGATTCCGATGCGAGTCGGGCAGAGCGACGTCGGGCAGAACGGGCCAAGCGCAAGAAGCGGTAGGGCTTAGCCCAATTCCATTGCCGTCACGATCCAACGCTGGTCGCGAGCTTCTAGCCGCAAGGCGATCGCGCGGGCGCGTGTCATGCCGCTGACCACCGCGCACGCTTCAACAATGCCTGGAGCAACGACGCAGATGCGTACGCTTCCAACTCGGCGAAGTGGTGAGGCCAGAGCCTTTCCAGCGGGATGTCGCCGTGCGGCGGCTGCACGAACAGTCACCTGCAGAAGAACTTCTCGAGTCGTCCACTTCGTGAGTTGGGTGACCGGACGTTCGCCAGCGACAGCCTCAATGAGGGCCCGAGCCATCCGAGCGGTCCACTCGGTCGGGTGCGGAAGATGAGCGCGCTCGGGGGTGATCGACTCCGGGGCCACCACCTGAAGGAGGGTTGGGGCCGCCGCCTCGATTTCGGCTGGTGCGACCGCTCTGAGTGCCGCTGTACTCATATGTGCCCCTATCGATATGGCTAAATAGTGTTGTTTGCTGCTGTTTGATGAAGAATGATGTGGCCATCACCGGGTGTCAACCGGAGGGGGTCGGGGGCTTCCCTCCTGTGGATATCTCTCAGCGCGAGTCCGGGCCCAGCGGCGGGTTAGGGTGCCCGACGTGGAGCCGGACCGATGGGAGCGACTGGCCGAATCGCTATGGAGCGAGGCCGATGAAGGCGTTGACGACGAACTAGTCCGCGCTGTGGCAGAGGCGGAAACCGCGCAGGTGACATTGGTGCATCGGCTCCGCGTCAGTCACGAGCTAGTCGTCCATGCTGGGGATCTCTCCATGGTGGGCACCGTCGAGCAGGTAGGACCTGAGGCGGTCGTGCTCGGTACCAACGAATGGACTTGGCTCGTTCCGCTTAGTTCTGTCACGGCAATCGAAGGTCTGGCGCTAGCCCTGGCTTGGGATGGCAGCGGTGTGGCTGAGCGATTAGGACTTACGTCTATGTTGAGGTCCCTTGTTGGGCAGCGGGTTCAAGTCCACCTCGCGGGTGGGCGCAGCGTGCTTGGGGCAATGCGATCGGTAGGTGCAGATCACATCGACATTGCTGTGGACGCGCCCGGGAGTTCGATTTCGGTGACCACCAATGCGATCACGGCTATTCAGGTCGCTCGCTGAGATTAGGTGCGCTCGTGTGTTTGATCGATCTGCTCTCGAGTTTGAGCGTACATACGGTTGATGTAGGCATCTAAGTCGTCAGCAGCCACGCGCCACTCACCGCGTCCGCCGATTTTCATCGCCTTCAACTCGCCAGTTCGCACCAAGGCGTAGGCCTGTGCGGCGGAGACATTCAGTTGCTCCTGAACATCGGCGAGGGTGAGGAACCTTGGGCCCATACCCACATCATCCCATCAGATGACCTGTGGATGTCGGGTTGCATCCACAGGGGTTTTTGGCGCACCCTTTCGGACACCTGCTCACCCACCTGGGGGAAAAATGCTTCAACTCCAACGTCGTCCGCTTCGACCGGTCGACCCCATGCCTGCTTCTCCACCCGCCCAGCGTGGATCGCGCTCACGACTGCGCGACCCGAGGCTCCTACTCGGCGTCGCCCTGGTCATCATCGCCATGGCTGCTGGCTCGCTCGTACTCGGCTCGCGCTCGACTGGACTGCCTGTCCTGCGAGCAGCACAAGACCTCCCTGCGGGTATTGCGTTGACGGCCGACGACTTCGAGGTCAGCGTCGCAGACCTGCCCCACGGGTCGACCTATCTTGACACCGTGCCGGACGGGACTCTCGTACTTGCTCAAACTCTGCGCGCCGGAGAATTCGTTTCGGCAGCCGACTTTGTCGCTGGACCCGTGGCCGACGTACGTCTGGTGACGGTGCCCGTGGACCTACTGCACGCACCGCTCTCCTTGGCCGCTGGAGCACGAGTGGACGTATGGGCAACGGCAAGCAGCGAAGGCGCAGTGCCGGCCCTGGTGCTTCAGGACGCGCTGGTGGCTGCAACGTCTGTGGAAGCAGACAACGCAATGGGTCAACTCGGGGTGGTCCTCGAAGTCCCCACTGTCGATGCGGCGGCGGTGGTCGCCGCGACACGCGCTGGTGCAGTTGATCTGGTTGCACTTCCTGCAGAGGCTGCGCAATGAGTGCGGTGCTGCTTGCAGCAGCAGACATGCCCGGAGAACCAGACCTCGTGTCGGCGCTTTCTGCGTCGCGCTCCCGAGTCATCCGCAGGTGCGTCGATGCAGTTGATCTCCTGGGGGCGGCCGCCACCGGTGGCGCCGACATTGCCATGGTCAGTGCTGCACTTCCACGACTGAGCGCCGACGTCATTTCTCGTCTGTATGCGGAAGGCATCAGAGTCATTGGCCTTTTTGCTAGTGATCAGGATGGTGGCGCAGAGCCGTTACTACGACTTGGCGTGAATGAGGTGGTGGGACTTCGGCTTGGTGATGTGACTGAAGCAGTTCTGGCGGTAGATCGCCAGCAAACATCACTCGTGCGGGTCGTTGAGCAACAACCCTCAACTCGTGGCCGCTTGGTCGCTGTGTGGGGCCCATATGGCTCACCAGGACGAACCACATCGGCTGTGGCATTGGCCGACGAGTTTTCACGTCGCGGCTTGTCCGCCATGCTGGTCGACGCCGATCCATTCGGGGGCTCGGTCGGATCGCACCTGGGGATGCTGGATGAATCGAGCGGACTTATCGCTGCTTGTCGACGTGCTGATCAGGGAGTGCTCGACCTCGCTGGACTTGCTCGATCGGCTCGTTCACTGTCGCGCGAACTCCGAGTCCTCACCGGGATTGATGCACTAGACCGGTGGACCCATGTACGTCCCACGGCACTATCGCGAGTACTCCGGCTCAGTCGTGAAGCCGTCGACGTCGTGATTGTGGATGCAGGCTTTTGTCTAGACGATGCAATCGACACGACGCGAGGTCGCGCAGCCGCAACCACGACGTGCCTTCGTGAGGCCGATGTGGTCGTTGCAGTGGTCTCTGCTGATCACGTGGGCATCGGTCGTTTCGCGGCAGCATGGCCGGTCCTTCAGGAGATCGCACCCGACCGTCCGATCCAAGTCGTCGTCAATCGAGTACGTGCTCGGGCAGTCGGACGGGATGTCGCTGGTCAGATCGACGAAGCCTTACGGAGGCTCTGCGGAATTTCGCAGGCACATCTGATACCCGATGACTCCGAGACCTGTGACCTGGCTATCCGTGACGGACGGACCATCGGCGAGGTCGCACCACGGTCTCCCATACGTGCCGCCTTTACGGCCCTCGCTGATCGGCTGGCACCCGTCCAGGAGCCCATGCCAACAGTGCGCGAATCTGCTGCCTGAAGCCGCCACCTTCCGCAATTTTCGGTGTACATTCTGCGCTGGAGGTGGGCAATGACGGAGGAACAGAAAGTCGCCCGACGGGCATTCTTAGTGACCGCGGCGGTGGGTGCTGGCACCGTAGGCGCAATGTCACTGGCTGGCCCAGCGAGTGCGGCCATCGAAAAGCCCAGTCAGGTTCCCGCGACGAAGAGCGTAGCGCCGCTACCGGAGGGCTTGGTGGGTTCTGATTGGCGCTGGGTCAAGTTGGAATCCGGTCATGGACGCACGACTGGCAATGTCCGAGCTGACGACGGGACTACGGGCACCTTCCGCTCGACGCCACTGGATGCGGGGGCTCATCTGCACGTAATCTCCTTCACCGACGGCACGCTCATCGCTATCGGCTCGGGTCTCACCCAAGGCGCCTATGCCGTGGTAGGTGGCACCGGTCGCTATGCCGGAGTCACCGGCGCATACACGGCAACACAGAGCCCACTCGGCCGTTACGGCGAAGGCACATCGGAATTCACCTTGGCATTGAGGAGCGCGTAATGGCATTCGATTACTTCTTGCAGGTGCAGGGCGTCGATGGAGATTCGAGGGACCTCACACATGTGCGGTGGATTGAGTGCATAGACGCACAAATCGAGATTCGGTTGCCGAATTACAGTTCGTATGGCACTGATAATCCTCCCGATGCCGGATCCACAGTTAATGCTGAGAGCAACCGCCCGCTGGCGCTGCGGGTTCGCGCTCGCACTTCGCAAGCGACACCGCGGCTGATGGCTTTGGCGGACGCAGGCACTCGTCGAACAGCGACGTTCGAAGCGGTGGTGTCCGGTCAAAATCCGTTGCGGGTGTATCGACTGGCATTCACCGGTGCTGCGTTGGCGCGTGTCCAGACTTCAATGACCAACGATGGATTTGTGGATACCTACGACGTGATCTATCAGTCAGTCGAAGTCACAGTGTGGCCCGTACTCGCCAATGGCAGGCTTGGCGCCGCCGTCACAACGACGATGTCATCCCTTGGGCTAAACGTCTCCTGAGGGCAACGCATCCCAAGACCGGTTCGTATTACAGGACTGAAAGTCGCACCTTTGGTGGATGGCCTGTAATCGTTCGTCCACAGTTGCGCTTTTCGCGTTGCCTTAAGCGTTTCACCCGATTTAGCGTCCTCGCACTACATAAGTGCTACGGACAACGGGCCGGGGGACATCGTGGAGACAGCCAGCCTTCCATCGGGGCTAGTCGAGGAGCGCGTACGCGCTGAAGTTCGTCGTCTTGGTATTGATCCGATGCATGAGCGAGATGTCGTGCGTGGGCTGGTCAACGAGGCTGTGAACGATCATGCGGCCGAGGATCCTTTGCGCGCCGATGAAATTGCGCAAGGCATCTATGACGCGGTCGCTGGCTTCGGGCCACTGCAGCAGTACTTCGATGATCCAAAAATCGAGGAAGTGTGGATTAACAGTCCAGGACGTGTGTTCGTTGCGCGCGAGGGTTGTAGCCAACTGACTTCCACGGTCTTGGCAGAGGCTGAAGTTCGAATGCTCGTTGAACGCATGTTGCGGTGGTCGGGGCGTCGTCTCGATATGGCTAATCCGTTCGTCGATGCGATGCTGCCTGACGGATCCCGCCTTCATGTAGTCATTCCAGAGATAACGCGGCGACACTGGTCGGTCAACATTCGGCGATTCGTTGTCCGAGCGACGCATGTGGGAGACCTCGTCGATACGGGCACCCTGACGAGTCAGGCAGCCGACTTCCTTGATGCTTCGGTAGTGAGTGGACTCAACGTGCTGGTTGCCGGAGGCACACAGGCGGGGAAAACAACTCTGCTCAATGGACTGCTGGGCTGTGTTCCGGGTCGCGAGCGCATCATCAGCTGCGAAGAGGTCTTCGAACTCTCCCTGCAGCACCCTGACTGGATCGCGATGCAAACTCGTGATGCGAGTCTTGAAGGAGGCGGGGAGATCCCATTGCGACGGCTTGTCAAAGAGGCGCTACGGATGCGACCGACTCGATTGGTGGTCGGTGAGGTTCGCCAAGCCGAAGCGCTCGATCTCCTCATTGCCATGAACAGCGGCGTGCCAAGCATGGCGACCCTGCACGCCAACTCAGCGCGCGAAGCGGTGACGAAGTTGTGCACACTGCCATTGCTCGCCGGTGGCAATATCGGTCCAGAGTTTGTAGTCCCGACCGTTGCTGGATGTGTCGACATCGTGATCCACACCGCTACTGATCGCCATGGTCGCCGCAAGGTTCGTGAGATTGCGGCCCTCTCGGGACGTGTTGAGAACAACACAGTTGAGTTGGCGGAGATCTTTACATCGTGTGATGGGATGTTGACTCGCGCTGGCGGCTATCCGCCGCACGCAGATCGGTTCGCTGCCCATGGATTTGATGTTGTCGAGTTGCTTCGTAGCCGGGGTGCGGAGTGACGGGCCCGCTGATCGGCGCCTTAGCTGGAATGGGCCTCGTACTCATTCTCGTGGCAATTTCGGGAACCAATCAGCTCACAAAGGCGCCGATGCGCCGCTCGCGCATGATTGATAGTGCTGGCTTCAGTGGTGTGCGACTGCCCGGGCTCGTGGGCGCATGTGTCATCGTCGGAGGCCTCGTGGCTCTCGTCGCTTTGGCGATCACCGCACTGCCGGTTGCCGCCGTTCTTGCCGGGATCGCCGGTGGGTGGCTGCCCATTGCAATGTTGCGTCGGCGGGCCAAGCATCGCCGACGTGCGTTGAGTATGGCGTGGCCCGATGCTGTCGACACGCTCGTGTCGGCCGTGCGGGCGGGCATGTCCCTGCCGGAGGCTGTGGCAGACCTGTCTGTTCGTGGGCCGGAGGTGCTTCGACCAGCATTTGCCGAGTTTGCCTCCGAATACCGTGCGACTGGCTCCTTCGGAGTG
>CAINMH010000156.1 GCA_903850745.1 uncultured bacterium | reverse complement strand
TATCAACCGTGACCGCTTCCGAAGTGGACTTTGAAGGTTTGATCACCATGGCCAGTTCACCTGGTAAGCGTGGGAGAAGTAGAGGGCAACACAGGCAAATTGCAGAACGACTGCCAGCGCAATTGCTGGCTTGCGTCTACCGGTCCAGATCAAGGCGAAGGTCACGAGGAAAGCAAGCACAACGAGTGCAAACATTCAGTACCTCCAGACTCCTTATGGAACTTCGCTGCGGCAGTTTATTGAGGAATTGGAGAAAAACATGCTCTTTGCTCATCCCACACGCTGGGTTAAGTGAATAGTTTCCCAAACGCTGTTTACACAACTGCGCTGGCCTCGTGCCTTCAATCGTGAGGAAACCGCAGCCTGTGGCCCAGTGCCTCGATGGCTTCGTCCTTCGGCTCCCCCGTCGCTTCGTCCATATAGAGGTCACGGCGCATCTGGATTGGGTAAGCGCTGCGACTCAGAATCTGCCGTTGGCAGCAAGTCTGGGAACCATGCCCCTGGCGGTCTAGCTAACTTGCGTGGCGATCAAGATGCTCAGCGATCCACGTCTTGATCACTGCCTGACGCGTGATCCCCAAGCGCGCGGCCTCGGCGTCAAGAGAACTCACCATCCAGACCGGGAAGTCAACGTTGACGCGCTGCACCTCACGTTGAGGACGACGCGCTGAGTTGACGTCCAGGTGGCCAATGACGTCAACAGTGTTCTCGTCAAACGCGGTATCCAACTCACGAGCCTTCATACAACGCCTCCTCTGTGGGTCGCGCGCGCCGGACAGAAATGATCCGCACGGCTTCGTCTCTTCTCGTAACGATCGCCGACCAGATTCGGCCATCGATGGAACCAATCACGACCCAACGCGGCTAGTCCTCGGTCCGTGCCTCAAGCTCCAACACGTTCTCATCCGCCCACAACTGTTGCGCGCTGATGAAAGTGATCCCGTGCTTGGTGAGATTGGAATCCGACTTATCGGGGTCGAACTCGAATCTCTCCCTCATAGAATATCAGAAAAGGTATAGAAATAGAACATCCCGGCGTGATCTCGAACCCCGACGTCATTAGGACGTCCGGCTGCGCAGCCTGCCAGGAATCGGGTTCGGCAATCAGGCTGATGCGAGGGTGAGTCGATGGACCCTACGAAGATCGACCTGCTTGCGTGCCTGCCACAGGTCGTGCGCATCCTGCATGGAAAGCCAACTCTCCGGGGTGCGACCGAGTGCCTTAGAAAGGCGAAGTGCCATTTCCGGCGAAACACGGCTGCTGCCATTGAGCACACGGCTGAGAGTGGAGGCGGAGACGTCCAAATGCTGGGCCAGCTCTCGCCCGCTTACACCGAATGGCTCCAGGTACACCTGGGAGATGAACTCCCCCGGATGCGGCGGGTTATGCATGGGCTTGAGATTGCTCATCAGTGGTAAACCTCCTCTCGCTGGGTGGCCTACTTTCACGGCGACTTGAGCCACCATGGCTGAGACGACAGGCAAGCAGTATAGCTGCTTGACTGTAATTCAGCCATGACTTAACCTTCTGTCATGAGCAGTGCACAGCCCTTCCATGGATTCGTGAGCGTGCAATCGCGGGGCCTCGTGGCGCTACCTGCCTCCATTCGCAAGCGTTACCGCCTCGACGAGCCAGGCGCGCAGGTCGAGATCACGGAGCGGGCCGACGGGGTACTCGAATTGCGACCAGCAGTCGCTGTGCCGGCCGGCGAGGCGTGGTTCTGGGAGAAGCGCTGGCAGGACGGCGAACGCGAGGTCGACGCACTTGTTGCCGAAAGGGCCGTCACTGTGACCGAGGGTGTGGATGAGTTCTTGCAGTCCCTGCCAGCGTCGGGCCACACTGCCGGATGAAATTCGAGCGCACCTCCCGCTTCGATTCCGACTTCGCGGCCTTACCGCGTGAGCATCAGGAGCAGTTTCGATCGCTCATTCCCGACTTTCACACCTCTACCGAGGCCTTCGTTGCATCGGGCGGCAAGACCGGGTGGCCGAAGCGACTTCGAGTGCACCCGATGACGAGTGCACCTGGTATCTGGGAACTCACCTGGTCGTTCGCATCCCCTGATGGCCGGGCGACATTCGAGTTCGTTAATCGCGACGGCGAAGTCCGGGTGCTGTGGCGGCGTATCGGTGATCACTCGATCTATCGGACACCGTGACTCTCAATGTCCGTCCACAGATCAACAAAACAACGGACTGAATTCCCGGGCCAGACCTGTGAAGTGACAATCGGTCTTTGACT
>CAINMH010000155.1 GCA_903850745.1 uncultured bacterium | reverse complement strand
CTGCAGAACGATCCCGACTACGCACGAGCTCGGCAGGTCGCCGATGCGTGGTGCGCCGCGTTCGTGCAGCCCAAGCGGCAGGGCGATCCGGCCATCACTCACTCGACCCTCCAGGCGCTGCAGGACGACCCAGGGAACGTCGATCCGGCTGTGATCGCCACCATCGAGCGCGAGGCGATCGACTACCGGTTCTTCCACTGGCATCTGGAGTTCCCGCAGGTGTTCCGGGTCGACCATGCGGTCGAGGCCGACCCGGCCAGCGGATGGTCGGGGGGCTTCACCGCGATGCTCGGCAATCCGCCATGGGAGCGAATCAAGCTGCAGGAGCAGGAGTTCTTCGCCGCACGCGACGAGGCGATAGCCAAGGCACCGAATGCCGCCGCCCGCAAGCGCCTCATCGAAGCGCTCACGACCGAGCAGCCGGCGCTGTCAGCGGAGTTCAATCGAGCCCTGCGCAGGGCCGATGGCGAGAGCCACATCCTGCGGACCTGCGGGCGCTACCCCCTCACCGGCCGAGGTGACATCAACACCTACAGCGTGTTCGCCGAGACACTGCGAGGATCGATCGACCCCGAGGGACAGTGCGGCATCATCACGCCGACCGGGCTGGCGACCGATGCCACGACCGCGGACTTCTTCTCCGACACCCTTCGTAGCGGCCGGCTGGGCGGCTTCACCGACTTCGAGAACTCGCAGCCGATGTTCGAGGGTGTCCATCGATCGTTTCGCTTCGCGGTTACCTGCATGACCGGACGCGACCGCGTCGCCGAGCGAGTGCCGCTCGCCTTCATGCTCCATGACCCCTCGCAGGCACTCATGGCCCGATTCGAGTTGAGCAACGAGGAGATCCTGCTCCTCAACCCCAACACCGGCACACTGCCGGTCTTCGCATCCCGCAAGGACGCCGAGATCACCCTGAAGATCTATCGGCGCTTCCCGGTGCTCATCAAGGACGGCGACCCCGACGGCAACCCGTGGGGCCTGAAGTTCAAGCAAGGACTATTCAACATGTCGAGCGACTCGCACCTGTTCCGCACCCGCGAGGAGCTCGAGGCCGAGGGATACGTGCTGCAGGGCAACGTATTCGTCCGCCCTGACTCTCTCTCTCTCTCTCTCGGAACAGCGACCCGATACCTCCCGCTCTACGAGGCCAAGATGATGAACCTGTATGACCACCGCTTTGCGACCTACGAGGGTGCCACCGGCATGAGCCTGCCAGCGGTCACCGACGCCCAACACGACGACGCCTCGTACGAGCCGCTGCCGCGCTACTGGGTGGCGGCGGAGGAGGTCGAGGCGGCCCTCGGAGACGGGTGGGACAGCGAGCACCTTTTCGGCTGGCGAAAGATCACGAGAAATACGGATGCACGCACGTTCATTACTGGGGCAGTCCCGCGTTCCGGTGCGGGTGACTCCCTGATGTTGGCTCGTCATCAGACGGGATCGGCGAACACGATGCAGGCCGCATGGTCGTCCCTAGCCATGGACTATCAACTTCGGCAGAAGCTGAGCGGAGATCGG
>CAINMH010000154.1 GCA_903850745.1 uncultured bacterium | reverse complement strand
GAGGCGGGGCATCGCTCCGCCTTGGAGATGTTCGACCATGGGCTCATCGTCCGCGTGACCCGTCTGCGCATCGAAGACCTCGAGGTCACGGCCCCGGATGAGTTCGAGAACCACGAGGGCACCCACTAGGAGCCATGGGCCCAATCGCCACCCCCACGTGATCACGGCTGTTCCCACGCCCACCAACACTGGTCCCAGGAGCCCTAATGCCGAACCACATGTGCTGCTCTCGGTGATGGCGGTCGGAGCGGCGGCTCCTTGGGTTTCGGTGAGAAAGGCGTTACCGCCGATGATGATAAATGTGCCAGCGATTCCGCCGATGAGTGGTCCAAGCATCGTTACGTAGAAGGGCAATCCTGAGGTGAACACCACGACAGCGCCCATCAGGATGAAGGAGCCTCGGCGAAGCAGCTGCCCGCGTCCCCATTTATGTGTCAAGCGTGTGAGCACCAATCCAGCGATGACTGTGCCGATCGCGATTCCGGTCCCGTACAGCGCAAGCAGAGACGCGCTCATGGGCGTCTCTTTATCGATCGACTGCAAGGCCGGTCCAACGGAGTACATGAACCACACCCACATCCCTACCTGCACATAGGTGATCCACGTAGCCCTAGTGCGAGTTGGGCGAGTGAGTGCGTGTAGGGAATTAGGCAAGTTGACCGACGATGTGGTCGATCGCTTTGGTCAGCGTCACCACATCGGCTGGTTCGACAGCCGGGAACATTGCGACACGCAGTTGATTGCGTCCGAGTTTGCGGTAGGGCTCAGTGTCGACGATGCCGTTAGCGCGCAGCGCCGCTGCAATCTTCGTCGCGTCGATTGATTCGTCAAAATCGATAGTGCCGACGACGGCGGAACGATGCGCCGGGTTGGCGACGTATGGAGTTGCGAAGGACGATGCCTCAGCCCAGGAGTACAAAGCGCTCGAGGATGCGGCTGTGCGCGTTGCACACCAATCAAGGCCACCCTGCGCGTTGAACCAGTCGACCTGCTCGGCCATCATCAAGATTGTTGCGAGCGCAGGGGTGTTGTAGGTCTGATCTTGAACGCTGTTGTCGATCGCGGTCTGCAGATCGAGGAACGGCGGGATGTATCGCCCGGACTCGGAGATCGCCTTCGCACGTGCGAGCGCCTTGGGGGACATGAGCGCGAACCATAGCCCGCCATCAGATCCGAAACTCTTCTGCGGCGCGAAGTAGTAAACGTCGAACTCCTTGGCATCGACGGCGAGACCGCCGGCGCCTGAAGTGGCATCAATAATCATGAGGGAGTCGGCATCGGCGCCAGCCACCCGCTTGACCGGCACGTAGACGCCAGTCGATGTCTCGTTGTGCGGGGTGCAGTAGGCATCAATTCCGGCCGCTGCGGAGAAGGCTGGGGCGGAACCCGGATCGCTCGTGATGACAGTCGGATCGCCGAGATGCGGAGCGTCCTTGACACCCTGAGCGAACTTCGCGCCAAACTCGCCGAAGGTGAGGAACTGGGCACGATCGTTGATCAGCCCAAAGGTCGCGACGTCCCAGAAGGCGGTGGAACCGCCGTTGCCCAGGACGACTTCGTAGCCGTCCGGTAGGGAAAAGAGCGAACGCAGACCCGAACGAAGGCGCCCCACCTGAGATTTCACGGTCTTTTGGCGATGCGAGGTGCCCAGATAGGTCGTAGCGACGTCTAGGAGCGCCTGTACCTGCTCAGGACGGACCTTGGAGGGTCCAGAGCCGAAGCGGCCATCAGAAGGGATCAGGTCAGCGGGGAGCACGATGTCGGTCACCCCCCAAGGCTACTAGCGATTCTTGGGAACGTATCCCGAGGGAGCGACCATGACGGGATCCCAGCCAGGGACGTCCTCGGGGCGACGCTTGGACGGACCGCGGTAACGAGCAGTTGGGCGAATTAGCCGCCCAGTGCGCTTCTGCTCGAGGATGTGGGCGCTCCAGCCAGCCAATCGGGCACACGTGAACATCGACGTGAACATATTTGCCTGAACTTGGGCGTAATCCAGGACGATTGCGGCCCAGAACTCGACATTTGTCTCGAGCACCCGGTCGGGACGTCGCTCTCGAAGTTCCTTGAGCGCCGCCTTCTCTAGGGCCTCAGCCACCTCATAGCGTTCGGCGCCGAGTTCGCGGACCGTACGACGAAGCACGCGCGCACGAGGATCTTCTGCTCGATAGACGCGGTGCCCGAATCCCATGAGACGGTCGCCACGGTCAAGAACGCTCTTGACGTAGGTCTCGGCGTTGCCGGTGCGTTCGACCTCTTCGATCATGCCGAGTACGCGAGCTGGTGCACCACCATGAAGTGGGCCGCTCATCGCTCCAACGGCTCCCGAGATTGCGGCTGCGACGTCTGCACCCGTTGAGGAGATGACTCGAGCCGTGAATGTTGAGGCGTTCATGCCGTGCTCTGCAGCGGAGACGAAATATGCGTCAACTGCTTGTACGTGCTTAGGATCGGGCTCACCGCGCCAGCGCACCATGAACCGCTCCGCGATCGTGGAGGCCTCATTGATGCGCGCCTGCGGAACCATCGGAACGCCGAGGCCGCGTGCGGACTGTGCCACGAAGGACATCGCCATGACGGAGACGTGCGCGAGGTTCTCGCGAGCGGTGTCATCGTCTATGTCGAGGAGGGGCTTGAGACCCCACGCCGGTGCCAGCATGGTGATGGCCGACTGGACGTCCACGCGTACGTCACCGGAGTGGACGGGCAGCGGGTAGGGCTCAGCCGGGGGCAAACCCGGGTTGAACTCGTTGTCCACGAGCAAGCCCCATACGTTGCCAAACGACACCCGCCCGACGAGGTCTTCAATGTCGACTCCGCGGTAGCGCAGCGCGCTGCCGTCGCGGTCTGGCTCGGCGATCTCGGT
This sequence comes from uncultured bacterium, assembly GCA_903850745.1. Lineage (GTDB taxonomy): Bacteria > Actinomycetota > Actinomycetes > S36-B12 > S36-B12 > CAINMH01. Next base: position 2,497 of record CAINMH010000154.1, on the reverse strand, counting down.
TTCGAAGGCAACAACGCCTTCGAGTCCTGGTACGAACGTGGACATGGGCGCTCCTCTCTAGGTGTCCCCATTCAACCCCATTGCTTCCACGGCGGCAGCGCGGGACCTGCGCCGATGTGGTGGGATCGGGGTATGAACGATCGCCCGCTGGCCGACATGCGGGTTCACTATGACCTTGGGCGACTCGAAGAATCAGATCTGGCCGGCACACCGCTTGCCCAATTTGAGCGCTGGTTCGCCGACGCCCAGTCCGGCGGGGTAATCGAACCCAATGCCATGGTCCTAGGCACGTCCGAGGGCAACATGCCCAGTGCCCGCACAGTCCTTCTGAAGGACGTGGACCGCGACGGCTTCACGTTCTATACGAATTTGCTCTCGCAGAAAAGTGTCGAGCTGCGCCTTAATCCGAAGGCTTCGCTGGTATTCCCGTGGTACGCGCTTCATCGACAGGTCGTTGTGCTGGGCGAGGTAGTCGAGGTGAGTCGCGCCGAGGCAGCTGAATACTTTGCTGTGCGGCCCCGCGGGTCTCAACTCGGCGCGTGGGCTAGTCAACAATCTCAACCGGTGACCCGAGACGAGCTTGATGCTGCGTACGAACAAGCAGCAGCAAGATTTCCGCACGAAGTACCGATTCCGGAATTTTGGGGCGGCTGGCGCATTCGCCCCACGAGCATCGAGTTCTGGCAGGGACGCGAATCCCGACTACATGATCGATTGCGGTTCTCTGGTTCCGGTTCGCTCGATGATCCAGCTGCGTGGCGTGTCATCCGGCTGTCTCCCTGATGGGACGACTTCTTGCCGACATCACGCCCCTGCGGGTCAGTCCGCCATTCCGTCGACTCTGGGTGGGGCATGGCATAGCTAACCTCGGCCAGCAGATGACTGCTGTCGCCGTAGGCATCCAAGTCTATGCGATAACTGGCTCATCTTTGGCTGTAGGGCTTGTCGGATTGTTCCAGTTGGTGCCGCTCGTCACGCTCGGTCTCTACGGCGGAGCGCTGTCGGATATGTACGATCGACGCAAGGTCGCCCTTCTCACTGCGTTGGGAATGTGGGTATGTGCGGGTGCGCTGCTCATGCAGTCACTGCTCGACCTCGGGTCAGTCGCTCTTCTCTACGCCCTGGTCGCGGTCCAGTCGGCGATGTACGCGATCGGCAATCCTGCGCGGCAATCGATCATCCCGCGATTGGTGAAGCCGGAGTTACTTCCCTCGGCCAATGCGCTCGGCATGATTACGTACAACTTGGGGTTCACGGTTGGCCCACTCCTTGGCGGATTGCTTATTGCGGCAACCGGGAGTGTTACGAGCGCCTACTTGGTGGACGTTGTCGCTTACACCGCTGCCGTGTGGGCAATGTGGCGGTTGCCGTCGCTCCCGCCAGAGCGCATCGAGAATGCCAAGCCGCGTGGTGGCTGGTCGCAAGTGATTGAAGGAATTCGCTTCCTTAAGGGAAAGCGCAACCTGCAGATGAGTTTCTATGTTGACATCGTCGCGATGGTTTTTGGTATGCCTCGGGCGTTGTTTCCTGCTATTGCCGTGCTGTGGTACGGCGGCGACATACGCCAAGTCGCACTCGTTGTCGGTCTTCTCAATGCGGCACCAGCCGTTGGCGCGCTGCTCTCAGGTATTTTCTCAGGCCCGCTGGCACACATCCGAAGACAGGGACTTGCCGTTGTCATTTCAGTACTTGTGTGGGGTGGTTCGATAGCTGCATTCGGACTTATTCATTGGCTTCCGATGGCGCTCTTCTTGCTTGCGCTTGCTGGCGCAGCAGACAATGTCAGTGCGATCTTCCGTAACACGATCCTGCAAGCAGCTACACCCGATGAGTACCGCGGGCGGCTGCAGGGGATATTCACTGTTGTGGTTGCGGGCGGCCCGCGTGCCGGAGATGTTGAGGCCGGTGGTGTGGCCGCGGTATTTGGCGAAACGATTTCGGTGGTCAGCGGTGGATTGGCCTGCGTTCTCGGCACAGTGTTACTTCTACCGGCATTCCCAGCATTTCTGCGCTACGACGCCCGTAATCCGATCCCTTAACGCGCGGGCTAATCAAGCGCTGTGCGAAGAATTTCGCTGACGATGTCGTCGGGGGTCATGTTGCGATCCTTGGCCATCGCGCGAATCTTCTTACGTAATGACTTCGGCACCCGTACAGCCAAATCGACATTCTTGTCCTTTGCTGACCCGGTGATCGTGTCGGATGTGGCGCCTTGCTTCGACTTGACCGGACGTCGGGGTGATTCGACACGGCCGGATACCGGATGAATCTCGGCATCCTCTGCACGGACGAGTGCGGGTTTGGGTTCGGGCTTCTTTGTCATGCACTACCTTTCGAGAACATGGTCGAGTAGATCATCACAAGCATCCACAATTTCGCGGGCGCCAGGCGATGGCCACGCTTGGATAGGAACCCCAGCACCTTGAGCTTGTTGAACAGCGCTGCGCTCGGGGATATAGGGCTCAAGTAGCGCATCTCCGTACACGGACTTGAGTTC
>CAINMH010000153.1 GCA_903850745.1 uncultured bacterium | reverse complement strand
GCTCCCTTAGCCGTTACTGGCGTTCCAGCACGGTGACGACCACCGCTGCTGAGTCACTACCGATCCATCCCCCGCCATTCTCTGCAAGTGCCACTCGCGCACCTTCTACCTGGCGTGCACCGGCACGCCCCCACAACTGCTCGCTGAGTTCAACAATCTGTGCACATCCGGAGGCCCCCACTGGATGTCCCTTCGCCAGCAATCCACCACTGGTATTCACGGGCATGCGCCCGCCAAGTCGCGTTGCCCCCGATCGAAGGAGTTCAGCACCTCCACCTTCTTCGCAGAGCATGAGTTCTTCATAGAGAACGAGTTCGGCGGGTGCGGCGGCATCGTGACACTCGACCACATGGAAATCATTCGGCCCGTAACCTGAGATGTCGTAGGCCTCCAGAGCGGCACGACGCCCGGCCATTTCGTGTGGTGCGGTGCCAACCGTGCCGAATCCGGACTTCATCACGGTGGCTGCGATGCGAACTCGAGGCCGGTCACTGGGCGTGCGCTCCGCAGAAGTGAGGACAACGGCTGCGGACCCGTCGCCAATCGCTGAGCACATCAGCAGTGTGAGTGGATCGATGATCATGCGAGCACCCATGACCTCTTCGAGAGTCACGGAAGTCGTGAACTGGGCATGCGGATTGAACGAACCATGGAATCGGTTCTTGACGGACACCGCTGCAAAATCCTCGGGCGTCGCGCCAGCCTTTGCCATGTAATCCCGAGCAGTGTTTGCATAGAGATCCATGAAGAACGACCTCTCGCCGCCGGCTTCAGCACCTAGCCGCGCCTCGACTTCGGCCAGTTCCTCGAGATCGCATGCCGTGGCAAGCGCCTCCTTGGCACGATTCTTGTCAGGATGTGACATCTTTTCCGCGCCAACAGCCAGCGCTACATCGACGGCTCCGGAGGCAACCGCTTGATAAGCGAGATTGAACGCAGTTGAGGCCGACGCGCAGGCATTCTCGACATTGATGATGGGGACACCCAACACTCCGACACCTCGCAGAGCCGATTGCCCACGCACCATCTCCTGGCCAGTCATGAGGCCCGCGATCGCATTTCCGAAGAAGACTGTCTGAATGTCACCGGGGACAATTCCGGCATCCTTGATCGCCGTGCCCACCGAGTCCTCAGACAGGTCTCGGAGGCTACGGTCAGGCTGTCGCCCGAACTTCGTCATGCCCACGCCGGCTACATACACGTCACGCATTCCCACTACCTCCGCACGACCGTGACGCCAAAGGCCTCACGGTCCCATGTGTTTTCCGCCCGACCACGCTGTTTGAGAACTCCGTATTGCACCCGCTGAGTGTCGGTTTTCGGCAGGTTGTCGATAAATTCCACATAACGCGGAACGGCAAAGTAGGCGAGATGCTCAGAGCACCACGCGATGATTTCCTCCGGGTGAATGGTCACGTCAGGCTGAGGAACAATAACGACCATTACTTCATCTTCGCCGATGTCAGAAGGCACTCCGAAGGCGGCCGACTCCACGACACTCGGATGCCGGTTGACGCAAGTCTCGACCTCCCAGGAAGAAATGTTCTCTCCTCTACGCCGCATCGACTCCTTCTTGCGGCCTCGGTAGTAAAAGAATCCGTCCACGTCTGTTTCGGCTAGATCACCGCTGTGAAACCATCCACCCGAATAGGCTTGTTCGGTCAGCTCTGGTTTGTTGTGGTACCAAGTCAAACGACCCTTGTCGTGTGCGAAAACAAGCTCGCCCACGACCCCCGGGCCCACTTCTTGACCATCGTCGCCAAGGACCGAGAACGTGACTCCTGACATGGGCTTACCCATGCTGCCCACACGGCCCTCGAGATTGATCAAATTGCCGGGCGAATCGACCATGCCAAACCACTCGACGAGCTTGACGTCAAAACGTTGCTCGAATTGTGGCCATCGGTCATCCGAAGGGGCGCCCGCACTCAGCACGACTCGCACCGGGTTATCGGAATCACTTGGTCTCTCCGGCTGCTTCAGCAAAATCGGGATCATTCCACCCAGAGCATTAAACGACACCGCCTGATAGCGAATGCATTCATCCCAGAACCGCGAAGCGCTAAAGCGTTCACCCAGTGCTAGTTGGGCGTCCATCAACATGGAGCCGATTGCCGACACTGTCAACGCGTTGCCGTGATAGAGCGGGAGCGGCGTATAGATGGTTTCTCCCGGCTGAACCCCCGAAGCCGACAACAAGGTGTGCAAAGCCGAGAGGTCGTACGCGGCCGACACGACCCCCTTGGGTGCCCCCGTGGTTCCGGATGTGTACGCGATGCCAACGCCGCCTGGGTTCTCAACCGGCGGAAGCATTTCGTCAGCTGCCGAAAGAAGATCCTCGACGCGATGGCGCACGCGAGCGTCTGAATCGCCACCCAGCGTGATGAGTGTCGTGAGGTTTGCGCATTCCGCGGTCGCACCCAGCACCACGTCGCGGAGCTCCTCCGCAAAGATGGCGAACTTCACGTCGGAGTCGGACAAGATGTGCTGGAGCACCACTCCGCGCTGCGATGTGTTAACGGGGACGGACAGTCCACCCGCGAAAAGAATGCCGAAGTGAGCCCACAGGAACTCCGGGCAGTTAGGGAGTAGAACGGCAACCCGGTCACCTGGCTCGAGACCACGTTCACGCAGCCCAATAGCAAAGCGCTGGGATGCCGACAACACATCGCTCCACGTGTATGTCTCATCACGCCAGTGCAGCCACACTGCTGTGGGGTGCTCCTGCGCACGCTGACGAATCAGCTGCTCGATATTGCTACGCGTTGGCGCCATGAGACCTCCCTTCTTAATCAGTATGCACTTATGCGTGAGTTCAGGCTTCCGGGACGATCGGCTGATTGTTTTCGTCCCAGGAGTCGAATGGCGGAGTTAACTGCGCATAGCCTGCGCTGGCGCTCCAACCGCCATCCACTGGGATGATCGTTCCCGTGAGATATGACGACGCGTCACTGGCTAGGAAGAGCAGCGGACCCACGAGATCCACCGGATCACCTGCTCGACGCATGGGAGTACGGCTGCGGACCCACTCGTCCATTCCGCTCTGCTCGAACATCCAGCGCGTCGCCTCAGACATGAAGTAATTGGGCGCAAGAGCATTGACCCGCACGCCACGATCGGCCCACTCACACCCCAAATGTTTCGTCAGCATGTTGACACCCGCTTTTGCCGTCACATACCCAGGAGTTCGGTGCTCGGAGCCCGCCATGCCCAGCATCGAGGATATATTGATGATGCTTCCGCGACCGCGTCGAAGCATGCGCGGCGCTACTGCCCGGCAGCCATACCACGTGCCAATCAAATCAGTTTCGAGTTCTTCTTTTGGCTTCTCTGGCTCGAGAATCTCCGAGTGCAGCCCACGCGGATCTCCGATGCCAGCGTTATTCACCATCACATCAATGTGTCCAAACTCCGCCACACCAGCATCAATCACAGCTTCAACTTCGGCGTAAACACGAATGTCTGCAGACACAGTGATGCATCGGCGACCGTACGACTCAACGAGCTCCTTGGTGGTCTGAAGTTTGTCTAGGGAACGAGCGGTCAGTACGAGGTCTGCGCCCGCCGAAGCGAGGGTCTCGGCAAACAGCACTCCTAGCCCGTAGGAAGCGCCCGTGACAATGGCCACCTTGCCGTCAAGGCGAAAACGATCAGTCACATTCTTCAGAAACTCTTCAGCCATGGTTCACCTCACACCAGCGGTAGTTCTGCGGAGCCCGCGGCGTCGCCGAGGGCGGGGGACGTGCTGAGGAGTAGATCTCGATCAAGTTGCGCGCGCAGATACCTGAATACCCGCCCCTCCCAGACTGTTCGCGTCTCCGCAGGAAGCCCATCAAGGGAGGCGATCACATCAACAAGGCAGGATCGAAGAATCTCATTGCGCTCTGCCAACAAGGGCATGGACGGATACTGATCAGCGCTAATCAACGCAGCCGCTGACTCTATGGCAGCACTGATCTCAATTGCAGGGAATGCCGAGGCGCAGTCAGCGAGTAGCTCGCAAAGTTCGGCGTATTCGTCCCACAGGCACTCCCCCTCAATTCGCACGCGCTGATGAAGGTGGCCAATCAGTTGTACGAGAATCGCCGCACGGGCCTTGGCGTGATCGTCGTCAAGCAAGGGAACCATCTGCTTGCGAAACGCATCGTCCAGTTTCTCCAGGAGTTCGAGGGTACTTGGTCTCATGGCCACCTCAAATCCCCATCACTTTCGCTTGCTGATTCTCCAGCGGCGCGAGATAGAGGTGCGAGATCGAGAAATTGATCTCATCGGATTTCTTGTCCACGATCGTCCGAGCTCCTGTGACAGCCATAATTCCGTGACGGAACTCCGCATACATTTCCCAGAACCTCAAAGCATTCGGATCGACACGAATCCCGGAATAGTCCTCGTACAGGCGGATGAACTCTTCTCGATCGAAGAACCCACAGATCTTGTCGCCAAGCATCCAGAGCTCCTTGAAAACCCAACCGAGGTCCTCCAGTGGGTCTCCAAGTTCGGCGAGCTCCCAATCGACAACAGCAGTGATTCGATCTTCCTCAAAAAGGAAGTTGCCCGTGCGATAGTCGCCGTGCAGAAGCGAGACTCGCGGGGCCACTGGAAGGTTATTACGAAGCCAGCGTAAGGATTGCGCCAGAAAGGGATGCGATTGCAGTTGCTGTTCCTGCAATATCTTTTCCCACCTCGCAACAGCCCGCTCTGCAGCTGAATCCACCGAAGGTGCATCGGTGAAGGGGAGGTCCATAACCGACCAGTCCATCGTGTGCAGGGTGGCGAGCTGTCGAATGAACTCCCGGCCGATAGCTGCTCGCTGTTCGGCGTAATCATCGGCATATAGGACTGCAGGCGACGAGGTGCCGGGCATCCGTTCCATGATCATGAACGGCGTATCCAAGGGACCTCCCTCAGCATCAAGGAACCAGATAGTGGGAACCCTCATGCCGGCCGCCTGCACTGCCTTGAGGACCATCGATTCCACCGCACGATCGGTGTAAATGATGCTGCCGGTGGGATCTCGCCGGAGGATGAGGTCATGCATCTCTCGTGCCGCATTACGTTCGAAAGCAAGTGTGAAGCTGTAGCACTCGCGAGACCAACCCTCGGGAAGTCGGCGCAACTGCGTGACCGAGAGATCTCTGACTTCGGGCATGGCATTGCGCAGATACGCCACGAGTTTTGCGTGGACATCGTCTGTCGCAGGGGATTGGGTCATCTCGTCTCGATCAACGCCCACGCTCTACGGCAAGGATGCGTTCCTTCTCAGCAGAGTCGATGATGCAGCCATTCAGGTTGTCCGCACGACTGCTCATCAGCACCGCGACTACTTCTGCCCAGTCCTCCGGGCGCTCCCAGTGCGTCTTGTCTAGGGAGGGGAACCACGTGTTGAGTCCCTCTGTCTCAGTCCAGCGCGGAGCGATGCAATTCACTCGGATGTTGTCCTTCGCGAGATCTGCGGCGGCGCCAATCGTGAGGCGCTCAATGGCTGCCTTAGTCACGCCATAGGCCGTGATCCCTGGTCCGGAAGCCTCAGTCGAGAGCGCCGCGACCGGGTCCGGATCCGCGGGGTCTGGGTACGTGTGCGCGAGGTAGGAGCCCATATTGACGATTGCGCCGCCACCCCGGGCCCGCATGTAGGGCACCGCCTCACGAATCGCGAGGAATTGAGAGGTGAGGTTGACCGCCAAGATCATGTTCCAGTCGAAGGTCGACGTCTCGCTGACGTCACCCAGGGTGCCCATACCAGCGTTGTTCATCAGCAGGTCGACGCCACCAAGCTCACTCGCGGTCGTGTGAACCATCGCGATGACAGCTTCGTGATCCGCGAGGTCGGTTTGCACCGGCAAGGCGCGTCGCCCCATGGCCTCGATCAGACGGGCAGTTTCGAGAATCGTGCCTGGGGGGTTGCCGGGCACTTCTTCGATTGTGCGCGCTGCCAGAGCAACATCGGCACCGCGGCGGGCAAGCTCGAGAGCAATCCGCATGCCGAAGCCGCGGCTGGCGCCCGTCACGAGCGCAACTTTCCCGGCAAATTCCATGACTCCTCCACTCGCACCTAATCAGGGGTTGACTCTGATGTCAATATCGCTTTTGTGCGTGTCTCGCGGCCTACACTGAGGGTCTGAATATTGGGAGGCACTCGCATGGATCACGTTTTGGCCCCGCGTACCGATTCACGGGTTCGCTCCCCCCTCGTGCGACGCCTCCTCGCTGAGCACTCTCTTGACCCAGCCGCGATCAGTGGCACCGGCTCCGAGGGACGCATCACCAGAGACGACGTCCTCCGCATGATCTCGAACGCCCCCGAACACCCAATGACAACTTCGCCGAACACCATCGAGGGCCATTGGGAGAAGTTCAGCGGCATCCGCGCCAAGACCGGCGAACGCATGCTCCTCTCGCACGCCACGATCCCCCAGGTCACCACGATCATCAGCGTCGACTACGAGAACATCGCTCGCGTCCGAGTTGCTCGCAACCCAGCCTTCAAGTCCGAATTCGGATTTTCGCTCACTTACCTGCCGTTCATCGCCTACGCCGTGGCATCGGCGCTACGCGAATACCCCAAGTTGAACGCATCTGTAGAAGACAAGGGCCTGCGCGTACACCCCAATGTCGACCTTGGCATCGCAGTCGACATCAACCACACCGGTCTCATGGTTCCGGTCATACGGACGGCCCAAGACCTCAGCATCACAGCACTCGCACGTCAAATGCAGGAACTCGCGAACGGAGCACGCGACCGCAAACTGAGCATGGACCAGATCACTGGAAGCACATTCACCATCACCAATGTGGGTGCCTACGGCACGATTGCAGGCACTCCGATCATCAATCCCCCCGAGGTCGCAATTTTGTGTGTCGAGGGCATTAGCAAACAGCCGGTAGTAGTCGAAATGCCCGATGGCGACACCATCGGCATACATCACATGGGTGCGCTCTCGCTGTCTTGGGATCATCGCGCCATTGACGGCGCCTATGCAGGTGAGTTTCTCGCCCGTACCCGCACGATTCTGCAGACGACTGACTGGTCACATCTCGTGTAGTTACTCCGCCATCATCGGTGGAGCCTCGTCATGGCTGCGTCGCAACCGGACTTCCTTCAGGAATAAGGCGACGACGAAGCCAAGCACCAGAATGGGGACAGCGACCAAGAAGACAGTGTCCAGAGCGTTGGTGAATGCACCGAGTACCACCACCTTTATCTCCGTGGGCAAGGATGCGATCTTTGAGATGGCGCTCGTAATGTCGGTGATATCGACATTTCCGTTCGGAAATGCGCTAGTTAACTCCTGAGTCAAACGATTCGTCATTACTGCCCCAAAGACAGCAGTGCCGATGGTGCCACCCATCGATCGGAAGAATGTCGAACCGCTCGTTGCTACTCCGACATCTCGTGGATTCACCGAGTTTTGCACGGCAAGAATCAACGTCTGCATGATGTTTCCGAAGCCAAGCCCGAGGATAAACAAATACACTGCGATCTGCCAATAGGGAGTATCCATCTTGATTGTGGATAAACAAAACATTCCAATGGCGGCCAAGGCAGTCCCAATGATGGGGAATATCTTGTATCTGCCAATTGACGAGATGATGCGCCCTGAAACAATTGACGCCAAAAGAAGTCCAGCCATCATGGGCACAAGCTCAAGGCCAGCCGCAGTTGGAGTAGCTCCGCGCACCAACTGCAGGAACAGCGGCATGAAAACGATCGCACCAAACATTGCGAAGCCCACTATGAATCCGATGATGCTGGTGCCGCGGAAAACGGAATTACGGAAGAGAGCCATCGGAACTATCGGCTCCTTCACGCGCAGTTCCCACAACACAAACACGACAAGAACAGCAATAGTCGCTACACCCATGATCAGGATCGTCGGTGATCCCCACTCATAACGGCTGCCACCCCACTCAAATATGAGTAACAGAGTGCTCACTCCAGCCACGAGGAGCACGGCACCGACGTAGTCGATGGAGTGCTCCACGCGCCGCTTAGGAACTTGCAAGACATAGGTAATGACGAGGAATGCGGCGATGCCGATCGGGATATTGATATAGAAGATCCAACGCCACCCACCGAAATCCACGAAGAAGCCACCAAGGAGTGGCCCAGCAACACTTGCGATCGCGAACACTCCACCGAAAAGTCCGGTGAACTTACCTCGGTCACGTGGCGGGATGATGTCAGCAATCACCGCCATCACAAGCACCATGAGACCGCCACCGCCAAGGCCTTGGATGCCACGGGTGACAACGAGCATGAGCATCGATTGCGAGGCGCCGGCAAGCAGGGAGCCCAGTAGGAAAATAACAATGGCTGCTTGCAGCATGATCTTGCGGCCGTACAAATCCGAAATCTTCCCCCAGATTGGTGTGGAGGCGGTGCTTGCGAGCAGGTAGGCGGTGACTACCCACGACAATTGCGCAAGGCCATTGAGCTCGCTAGTTATTCGCGGTAGCGCCGTGGACACGATTGTCTGATCAAGTGCGGCGAGAAACATCGTCAGCATCAGCGCCGTCATGGTCAGTTTTAGTCGACCGCCATGGATGAGCTCGTGATCGGGTGCGCCCTCTGCGATTAACGTCGCTTCTGGATCTGGGGTTGTACTCGGATCCGGTTCGCTCACGTGTGAATTGGCCACAAATGTCCTTGTCAATGATTTGTCGGGATAACACCCGACTCATCAATCATACGCTCCTACCGCCGCGCCAAGTTCAGTCCGGTTTCGCGAGATTTATCTCGTGAACGATCTCCAGTCCGTCCTCGTCGTCCCACTGTTCGGATACGGCGATGAATCCGAAACCCCGCACAATCCGAAGGGAGGGCTCGTTGGTAGGACTGACGCTCGCACGCACAACGCGAACCTCAGGCTCTTGTGCGGCCCACTCCATTAGTGCTGCCACGGCACCTTTCGCGTATCCGAGCCGCTGGAACTGCGGATCCGTCTCGTAGCCAATTTCGACCATGCCGCGTACGTCTGGCCGACCATGGAAACCAGCACGTCCTACTGCCTTGCCCAGATCGGGATCCCAGACGACTCGGGTCACCCAACGTGCTTCAGCGGGTTCTAGGGCGATCTGCTCTGCTCGCCTCAACCACACACCACGTTGATCCTCACCGGAGAAAAAGGGAGATAGTGGAATCGGTGAGTGGGCTTGCGCTCCTGCTAGATCACCTTGGGCAAGGGCACACATCGTGTCGCGATCCAACTCGATGAGTTCGACTGTGCGGATATACAACTTCAATCCCCCACTCGCACAAGAGTGCCGCCCTGACCAGCAGACGCGAGGCAAGCTTCTGCCACGCCAATCGTCGCTAGTCCCTCGCGAAGGGTGACAATCGCGTTGCCTGTGCCGAGTACGGCATCACGGAAAGCCTCATGCTCCACGCGAAGTGGCTCTTGCTTTGGGAAAGCAAAGCGCACCATGTCACCTTCGGTAACACCTCGAAATCCTGCGACGGTATCCCACACTGTCTCAACAGATCCGTTGGCATGAAACCAGAGGTCAGCTGTTAAGGAGTCCGCTACGAACGCCCCACGTTCGCCCGTGATGACCGTGACTCGCTCCTTCATCGGAGAAACCCAGTTAATCAAATGATTCGCAATGATCCCACCCGACAATCGAGCCGAGATTGTCACGAGATCTTCGTGGTCACGTCCGGCCCGATGCGCTGTCTGCGCAGAGACGGTCTGGTAGGTCTGGCCACTCACCCAGGCAGTCAGGTCAATGTCGTGCGTCGCGAGGTCCATGACGACGCCAATATCTGCGATGCGGGATGGGAATGGTCCCTGCCGGCGCGTTGCGACCTGATAAACATCACCGAGATCTCCATTGGCTAGGCGTTCACGTGCTTGCTGCAACGCCGGGTTGTACCGCTCAATGTGCCCGACCGCGGCCACGACCCCTCGCGATTCGAAAGCCTCAACGATGTCGATTGATGAGGAAACATCTAGAGATAACGGCTTTTCGATCAAGGCATGAACGCCCGCCTCAGCCAGTATCAATGCCACGGATCGATGGAAAATCGACGGAACAGACACCACGCAATAGTCGACACCAATATTCAGTAACTCATCGACGGAATTGACGACAGGGCGCCCTTGCGCGTTCAGCGGATCTCCTACCGGGTCAGCGATAGCCACGAGATCGACCCCCGGCAGAGCGGCAAGGACTCGAGCATGCGCACGACCCATGGCGCCAAGACCGATAACACCAGCTCGGAGCATCACGCACCCGCCTTCGCTACGGCATTGACCGCTTCAATGATGCGTTCGAGATCTTGTGCGCTTAAAGACGGGTGCACGGGAAGGCTCAGGCACTCTGCCGCAGCCAAGCTCGTACGTGGCAGATCTACTCCGACCGCATAAGGCGCTAGGGAGGGCAACTCATGGTTGGGCACCGGGTAGAAGACGCCCGTGCCGACCCCACGTCCGCTGAGTTGCTCAACGAATGTTTCGCGGTCATGACCTGGCACACGAATCGTGTATTGGTGATACACGTGGGTAGCTCCAGGAGCAACCTTAGGAATCTTTACGCCATGTAGACCGGCATCGAGCACCGCGGCATTCACCTGTCGCTGAGCCGTCCACCCTGCCAGCTTTGTCAGCTGGACCCGTCCGATCGCAGCGTGAATGTCCGTCATACGCGTATTGAAGCCAACGATTTCATTGTGGTAGCGAACTTCCATACCTTGATTGCGTAAGAGGCGTACCTGACGCGCGACTTCGTCGTCGGCCGTGACGACCATGCCACCTTCACCTGAGGTCATATTCTTTGTGGGATAGAACGAGAAAGCTGCCGCTATGCCAAACCCTCCGACCGGAGTCCCTGCGAGGGCTGCTGCATGCGCTTGGGCTGCATCCTCGATGAGAAGCAACCCACGCGCTGACGCGATTGCCGAAAGTCGATCCATCGCCGCGGGATGCCCGTATAGATGCACTGGCATAATCGCTCGCGTGCGTGGAGTGATCGCTGCTTCGACCGCATCCGGATCAAGGCAAAAGAAGTCATCGATGTCCGCAAACACCGGTGTCGCCCCAGCCAGAACGACCGAGTTGGCCGTCGCTGCAAACGTAAATGACGGCACAATGACTTCATCGCCGGGACCGACCGCGGCAGCGAGTAAAGCCATGTGTAGCGCCGACGTCCCTGAGTTGACTGCGATGCAGTGGCGACCCGCAACAAGTTCCGAAAACTCCGTTTCGAAAGACGCGACTTCGGGGCCTTGGGCAAGCATGCCCGATTGCAGCACCCGATCGACCGCTGCTCGTTCATCGTCGCCAATAATCGGCTTCGCGGCGGGGATAGTGATCACGAAGTCTCCTCACTCAAAACTCCTGAGGCCTCGGTGAATACAGACGCGGTCTGCGGGCATACCCAGCGCTCATCACCTACAGACTCCAACTGCACTCCAGCCCGGCCCACCCAACCGATGCGCTGCGCTGGAACGCCAGCCACGAGCGCAAAGTCGGGGACATCTCGGGTGACGACTGACCCCGCGGCGATCATCGCCCAGCGGCCCACTGTCACCGGGGCGACACACACTGCACGAGCCCCAATGGACGCACCTTGGAGAATGGTGACTCCGACCGGGTTCCAGTCGTGTGAACTTTTCAGCGTGCCGTCCGGGTTGACCGCGCGCGGGTAGGTGTCGTTCGTGAGAACCACCGCAGGACCAATGAACACACCCGACTCCACGACAGCGGGCTCGTAGAGGAGCGCATAATTCTGAACTTTGACGTTGTCGCCCATGGTCACACCTGGCCCGATGTATGCCCCCCGACCGATGACACAGTTGGTACCGAGAATCGCGCCTTCGCGTACCTGCGCAAGATGCCAGATGGAAGTGCCCTCGCCGATAATCGCGCGGGTATCAACGTCCGCTGAGTCGACCGCGGTGAAGGTCACGCCATCTCCGATCACGTACGCCAGTCTAGGGTCAGATTCGTACAGGGGATTCGACAAACGCGCGCAACACTTCCGCGGAAACTCGCCCATCATGGAACTCATGGACATAAGAGCGGCCGGCCTCCACCATCGCCGGGAGCGCATCTCGATCCCTGATGAGGCCACGCATGACGGTCTCAAAGTCCTGCGGCGTCGCGTCAATCACGGGCACCTCGCCCGGACATAGGTCCCGCACATCGGGCGCCATCCATCCCACGACCACTCGACCGGCCCACATTGCTTCGACACATGCCACGCCGTAACTGCCAGAAAGAATCTGATCGATAAGAATGTCTGTGTTGCTCATGAGGTACGGCATTGCCTCAGGCGCGACGAGGTCTGGCGCCTGGACCATCTCGATAAGTCCTTCTGCATGGAGTTTCTCCAACACCGGCATGATGAAGGCGGAGCCCTTGATCGGTGGATCGGACCTACTGGGTCGATGCAACACCCTTAACGGGCCACTGTGCATGAACGCCGGCGCCATCTCCCATGTCTGGGGCTCCGGAATAACGAGGGGTAGCCAAGTTGCAGTCGGGAGATCAAGCACCATGTCGGGTGTCGACACAAAAATGGGCCCATCAAACGCTGCTGCCGTCGCAGCATTCCGACTGCATTGGATCGTTCGAGCATCAACGAAGTCAGCCGGTGCGTCACGGAAGTACGAATGCGCGATTCGGTCCATATGTCGCTGAGGCAAACGCACTTCGCTGCCGTGTGCAATCAGACCGAGCTGCGTGCCGTTGCGACGCAGTATCTCGATTTCCGGACCGATGTCGTCCGCCACGATGCCCGCTAAAACATCCATAAAGGCATCAACAAGCAGGTGCGAGTAGCGCGTGAGGACTATCTCCATCTCGTCAACCGAGCTGCGAAACCTCGGACGGCCCGACGTCGCCAGCACGCGATCGGGTAACCGACGTGAGTTACCGGGAAGGCTAAAACTTTCGGCATCGACACGTCCGTATTCACGAAGTGCACGCGCCCACTCATTGGCCTGACTCGCGTAGTTGGCTGGCCCAATACCGACTCGGGCACACGCGAGCAACCCGGAGCTTGGGACTATCTCTTCATCTCGCACCCATGCAGTCATGCTCCGAGCATCATCATCTATTCGGGCTACGAAATCACTTTTCCGTCTGGTTGTCGCACGCAATGCCTTGGCAAGTTCTGAAGGTTTTCCGACCGGGTACACAACACCGGCCTTCGATTCCTTAATTGTGTCGGCGCCAAGGCTGCTATCGGCAATAACCGCTGGCAAGCCAGCTTGAGTGAACACAGCTAGAGCCTGATGACCATTTGCGCCCTCGGGAATGAGACCTGCATCAGCATCCTCAATAAAGCCGATCAGGTCGACCCCATCAGGAAGTCCCAACACATGAATACGGTCTAGCCCGTTCCGCATAGCTCGCCGAAGAGTTGACGTGATGACTTCATGCCGCCCTGGAGCGACCAAAACTAGATGAATATCCTCAACGCGCTTGAGAGCCGCCGCAGCGACAAAGAGAGAGTTTGACGCCTCATCACTATTCAGCAAGCACACAAACAAGGGAACATCCGTGCTCAAATGCAAAGACGCTCGGAGGCCCACCAGGCCATATTAGTGGGGCCGCAACAGAATCTGGTGAACCTCGCACCGTACGCTCTCACCATAATTCCACGATTGGGAGTTCATGGACAGCTTCGTTCACATTGACCCAGAGACACAAGACCTCCTGTTTCGAACCGCCCGCACCGCCAACACCTTTTCCACCGAACCAGTGACAGAGGAGCAGGTACG
>CAINMH010000152.1 GCA_903850745.1 uncultured bacterium | reverse complement strand
TACATCCGTCGCGCAGGTGAGGACATCGTCGCTGGTGACCTGGTGCTCTCTGCGGGTGATGTGATCGGGCCCCGCCAGGTTGCCGTACTCGCTGCTGTCGGCCGTGGCGAAGTCAAGGTGCGACCGCGTCCTCGGGTCGTGGTGGTTTCGACGGGAGATGAACTTGTCGAACCGGGAACTGCTATCCGGCATGGTCAGGTCGTGGACTCCAACGGCGTAATGCTCGCGATGGCCGCCCAAGCTGCTGGAGCTGAGGCGTATCGCGCAGGTCCGGTAGCTGACGACGAGCAACGTTTTATGGATGCGATCGAGGACCAGTTGATTCGTGCCGATTTGGTCATCACCAGTGGCGGCGTGAGCATGGGTGCCTACGACACAGTGAAAGCGGCCCTGTCGAAAGTTGGCACCGTCGAATTCACCAAGGTCGCGATGCAGCCTGGTATGCCTCAGGGTTTTGGTCTGCTCGGACCCGAAAACACCCCGATCTTTACCCTCCCTGGCAACCCAGTCAGTTCCTACATTTCTTTTGAATTGTTTGTACGTCCCGTGATTCGCCGCATGCTGGGGCAGACCGAACTGCATCGACCCACAGTTCGGGCAACGTGCGAGCAGGGGTTCGACTCGCCGTCGGGCAAGATGCAATTTATGCGCGCACAATTGCGAGTGGATTCGGGGCGTTACGTGGTGATTCCCATTGGCGGCCAGGGCTCGCATGTGCTCGGTGGTCTGTCACAGGCCAATGCGCTGATTGTGGTGCCAGCAGACGTCACGCGAATCTCCGAAAATGAGCCAGTGACCGTCATTGACTTAGGTGGCGCCGGATGAGCGAGTTCACTCACCTCAACGATCGTGGCGAAGCGCGCATGGTCGACGTCACCGCCAAGGAAGTCACGGTTCGCGAAGCACGTGCCTCTGGCCGTGTGCAGGTGTCCGCAGAGGTCATCGGGCTGCTGCGAGGAGGAGGTGTGCCGAAGGGCGACGCGATCGCGGTTGCTCGCATCGCGGGCATCCAGGCGGCCAAACGTACGCCCGATCTAGTGCCGTTGTGCCATCCGATCGCGATTCACGCAGTGGATGTTGACTTGTTTGTTGAAGATGATCACGTGGCTATCTCCGCGACCGTGCGCACCGCAGATCGCACCGGCGTGGAGATGGAGGCTCTGACCTGTGTGGCCGTGGCGGGGCTTGCATTGATTGACATGGTCAAAGCCGTCGATAAAGGCGCGACAATCACCGACGTCCGGGTAGAGCACAAGTCGGGTGGACGATCCGGCACTTGGCAGCGAGCGGACAACTGACCATGTCTGCGTGGCCCGCGACTCTGCGAGAGGGGCGAGTGGGGCTTCGACCCATTCGCCTTCGTGATGGCTCTGCTTGGCGCGAGGTTCGCTCCCGCAATGTCGATTGGCTGCGTCCGTGGGAGGCGACTGTTCCTAGTGGCTCAGCCGACTTCGCCCCGAGCTTTTCCGCCATGGTGCGCAGATTGAAAGCTGAGGCCCGTGAGAGTCGGACCCTGCCGTGGGTAGTTACCTACGATGGCACGCTCGTGGGCCAATTGACCGTGGGCGGTATCTCCTGGGGCTCGCTTCGTAGCGCCTATATCGGCTACTGGATTGACAGCCGAGTGGCCGGTCGGGGGATCATGCCCACAGCGGTTGGCATGGCTACGGATTTCTGCTTCAGGCAGTTGGGTCTGCACCGCATCGAAATCAACGTACGGCCCGAGAATCAGGCCTCTCAGCGGATTCCGGAAAAACTCGGATTCCGAATGGAGGGCCTGCGGCCGCGATACCTACACATCGACGGTGACTGGCGCGATCATCTGACCTACGCGTTGGTGGCGGAAGATGCCCCAGAAGGCGTGCTATCCCGGCTTATTCGGACCGACCAAGGCATGAACACAATATTGCGACACGACGACACAACGATGTCGTAATGCGCGCCTATCCCTGACTCTGCCGTTACCGTCAGACTCGTGACGGGCCTCATATATGTGGCGATCATCGCCCTCTGGGCAGCAGTGCTCATTCCTATCTGGTTGCGCCGTCACGAATCCGATGAGATCAAGGCCGTTGACCGCTTTGATGGCGCGATGACGGCACTCCGAGGATTCCGCCGTGGCTCTCGTGGTGCTGTTGAAACTGAGGTGTCCGTCAAGGGCGCTGGGCGCAGCGAACGCCCGGTTTCGACTGCTGCCGCCCGGCGCCGCAAGGTCCTGGTTGTCTTGGCTGCTGTGTTCGTGGTCGCTGTTATCTCGTGGATCCTGGGTTGGCTGCCGATCTGGGCACCGCTTGTCGTGGTGGCGCTCTTCGCAGCATTCGTCTTCCTTGCCCGCAAGCAGGTGGTAGCCGAAACCCGCGCGTCTCGCACTTCGCGAAGAGCACGCCCCACGAGCTCCACCCGCGCTGCATACGACGAGGATTACGAGGGTGCACCTCCGCCGCGTAGTCGCCGCCGCGAGGAGCGCGTCTACGCGGACATAGATGCCGAATACACGCAAGCCCACGAGGAAGAACTCGCTCGCCCTCGTCGCCGTGACCCGCTGCGCCCCACGGGCAGCTGGGAGGCGATGCCGCAGAATCTGCCCACCTATGTTGATGCGCCTTCCGCCTCGGCGGTACCGCGTCGTATCGATCGGGCGACGGGCACCTGGGACTCGCAGGCGATGCTCGATCAGGTCCGCGTCCAGCGTGACCGAGCGGCGGCGGCAGATTTCTTCGATCAGACGCAGGATTACGAAGATCAACGTCGCGCCTCTGGCGCCTGAGCGCCTCTCTGACTCCCACCACGTCTTGGTAGGGTGTGAGCCTCCCGTTGGGGGGCTGTAGCGCAGTCCGGTAGCGCACCTCGTTCGCATCGAGGGGGTCAGGGGTTCGAATCCCCTCAGCTCCACAAATAGCAATGCCCAGGGTTGTTCCCCTGGGCATTGCTATTTGTTTGGGGTGTTGTGTGGGGATTCGGGAGGAGCTCGCGGTAGGTGGCTGCAAGTAATACTTTAGTCCTACTTTTGGTATGCTGTCAGTATGAAGATCAGTATGAGCCTTCCTGACGAGGATGTGACCTTCCTTGATGCCTACGCGGAGGCGAAAGGACTACCTTCGCGATCCGCTGCGCTACACAAGGCAGTCCGTCTGCTGCGCGCAACTGGTCTCAGTTCGGCTTATGAGGCGGCTTGGCTGGAATGGGGCGATGAGAACGAAGGGCTTTGGGGTAATTCCACAAGCGATGGACTTCGCTAGATGCGCCGCGGCGAAATCTTTTTGGTGAACCTTGATCCTGCCAAGAGCGGTGAGGCAAACAAACAACGTCCAGCAGTCGTCGTGAGTAATGACGGTGCCAACACTTCAGCTGAACGAAGTGGGCAGGGGATCATCACAGTGGTTCCCGTGACGTCAAACATCACTCGAGTTTATCCATTCCAAGTTCTCTTACCCGCAGAGTTGACCGGACTTCTCGCCGACTCCAAAGCCCAGGCTGAGCAGGTGCGCTCGATTTCGATAAACCGATTGGGTGCCGTCATCGGTGAAGTTCCCCACGATTTAATGGAAGAGTTGGACGAGGCACTCCGCCTGCACCTCGCGCTTTAGACGATTTTGACGATGTCTGAGTGGGCGCGTTCCTCCCCCTCAGCACGAAATCGCGATTGAGGTGGTCTCGACAGGCATACTGGAGAGATGTTCACTCGCCTCACTGCGCTATCTGCTGCTGCGCTCGTGCCCCTCGCCACTTTGATCCCCGTGACCTTGGCGTCAGCAACTCAGGAGGCCGCCCCAGCGACTGCCCAGCGCTACGTGGGGTGCACGTGGCAGATTGGCCACAAGGATCAGACGCTTGCTTGTGGGCAGGTGTTCTCGAAGGCTGGTGTCGCATCGTTTTCCCAGTGCTGGCGATACCGTCCGGCTTCGGCGAGCGTGCAACGTCGCGTGGGTAGCGAGTGGGTCCGCACGCCGTTGCGAGTCCGTGTTTTTGCTCAGGCCGATTCGTGCAATGCGAACGTGTCCTGGCGTTCGATGGTTACCGTTCCGGTGACGGGCCGGCACCCGGGAAAGACATCAACTTATGAGATTGTGTTGCCGGCGACAGACAAGTACCGGCGCACGGTATTGCCGTTTGGAGTGTGCGTGGTGTCTGTCGGCACCACTACGCCATGCGCGTGAGCGCCTAGACCCAAGTAGGCATCCAGATACGTAGGACCAGCAATGGCTGCGGAATCGGCTCACCTGTCCAAACCGGGTACCACCACCACGCCGCAATCACAGTGAGAAGCAGGATCGAGCCGGCTCCTACTGAGCCCCAAAGTCGTCGACGGGAAGATGCCTTGACGGGCCCGAGGATCGAGCCGCACGACATCGCCAGCGCTATCGCGACGAATGGAGCGAAGGCAACCGCATAGAACGAAAAGATCGTGCGGTCGAGGATGAGCCACCACGAAACCCAGCCTGCAAGCATGCCTGCGAGGAGGGCACCCGAGCGCCAGTCACGCCACGCGATCCAGCGCCACAGTTGGTGCAGGAGCGCGAAGCAGCCACCCCACCACAACACCGGGTTGCCCACTGCGAGAACCTCAGCGGCGCAGTTGCTCCCCGTGCACGAGCCCGCTCCATTGGGGAACGACTCATAGTAGAAGGACACCGGTCGTACTTGGAACATCCAACTGAGGGGGTTGGACTGGTAGGAGTGGTCTGCAGTGAGATTGATGCTGAAGTTCCAGGCTTCCACGTGGTAGTGCCACAACGAGAGCAGCGCTGAAGGAATCCATGTGTGGGGTTGCGAGTCAGCCCAGTGCCGTCCCCACCCACCATCGGTGACAAACCAGCCGGTCCACGTCGCAAGGTAGGTCGCGAACGCGACTACGACGATGCCGATGAAGGCTGGAGGTGCACTCTTGAGTACGGATACCCAGAATGGATGGCGTACGCCGATGGACTTGCGTGTGCCGACATCCCACAGGACTGCCATGACGGCAAACACTGCGACGAACCAGATGCCGGACCACTTCACACCGCAGGCGAGGCCGAGTGAAATTCCCGCGAGCCATCGGTAAGGGCGCCAGCCGAGGCTTGGTCCCATGCCGGCGCATACGGCATCGAGGCCGCGTAAAGACACGATTTTGGCCAGCCGTTTTCGGGTGAAATCGCGATCGAGGACGAGAAAGCCGAATCCGGCAAGCGCCCAGAAAGCCAGGATGTTGTCGAGCAACGACGTGCGGCTCATCACGATGCTCAGGCCGTCAAGTGCGAGGAAGAGACCGGCGAATATTGCGATTAGGTCTGAACGAGTCATGCGTCGGACGATGCGAACAAGGATGAATACGGCAAGTGTGCCAAGCAACGCCACCGAGAAGCGATAACCAAATGGAGTTGCGCCAAAGAGATATTCGCCGACGGCGATTGTCCACTTACCGAACGGTGGGTGGACCACGAATGCCGACTGGTCCGTAAAGATGTCGACTGTGCGCCAGTCTCCATTGGAGTTCAAGATGATGTCGTTGGCGTCCTTGACGGTCGACTGCTCGTAGCCGTAGCGGAGGAGGGACAGCGCATCTTTGGCGTAGTAGGTCTCGTCAAACATGACCGCGTGCGGGCGCCACAGATCAACGAATCGGATTACTCCTGCGATGCCCGCCACTACCACGGCGCTGACCCAGCCAATCCAGGCCTTGGGCATCGGGGGATAGAGGCGCTCGGGCAGGCTACGAGTGTCACGGGCAGGCATCGGGCGAAGCTTCGCCAAGAGGGTCGCGGTGCTCACAGGGCCTGCCTCACCCGGTCATCGTAGGCGCCCTGACACCATGGAGGCGTGAGCATGGTCAATGGCGGCCTCGTGGTGGCGGCAACTCCTCTGGGGAATCCTGCCGACGCTTCTGCGCGACTGCGTGATTTGCTTGCGAATGCGGACGTCATCGCGGCAGAAGACACCCGGCGCCTACGCCGACTGGCCAGCGATCTTGGGCTGCAGGTCACCGGCCGAGTCGTGTCGTTTCATGAGTCGGCCGAGAAGGCCCGAACGCCGGGACTCATTGAAGCAATGCAGGGTGGTGCCACTGTGGTGCTCGTTTCCGACGCCGGCATGCCAGGTGTGAGCGATCCGGGCTATCGGCTCATTCGGGCGGCCATAGATGCCCACCTGCCAATCACGGTCGCTCCTGGCCCATCTGCCGTGCTGACAGCCCTGGTGCTCGCTGGACTTCCCGTTGATCGCTTCTGCTTCGAGGGCTTCTTGTCTCGACGTGGTGGCGAGCGTCGCGCGCGTATTGCCGAACTTGTCCATGAACCACGAACCCTCGTGTTCTTCGAAGCTCCGCATCGCATTGTGGCCACGCTTGCCGATCTCGCGGAGGCCTTTGGCCCGCGCCAAGCTGCTATCTGTCGCGAACTCACAAAGACATACGAGGAGGTCATCCGAGGCGATCTCGTCGAACTCGCACAGAGTGTGACGGAGTTGCGCGGCGAGATCACTCTCGTCGTCGAGGGCCGCGCCACGCCGCAGTTGGCCTCCGATGACCCCGCCACGCTGGCTGAAGAGGTCGCCCGACGCGTAGAAGCGGGTGCTGATCGCAAAGAGGCGTTGACTGAGGTGGCCGCCGAAGCAGGAGTTCCGCGCCGAGCTGTCTATGACGCTGTCGTTGCTGCCAAGCGCGCCCCCTAGGATTGCGTTATGACAGACAAGGCGTACTACGTCACGACGCCGATCTACTACGTCAACGATGCGCCTCACATTGGCCACGCCTACACGACGACCGCGGGCGATGTTCTCACTCGTTGGCACCGTCAGCGCGGCGAAGATGTCTGGTACCTCACCGGCGTCGATGAACACGGCACAAAGGTGCAGCGCGCCGCAGAAGCAGGCGGGGTCTCGCCGCAGGAATGGGTCGACAGACTCGTCGCCGATGCATGGCTGCCCGTACTTGGCACCGTTAATGCCGCCAATGACGACTTCATTCGCACAACCTCTGACCGCCATAAGCTCGCAGTGCAGAGGTTCTGGGAAGTCGTGCGCGACAACGGCTACGTCTACGCCGCTCCCTATGCGGGGCCCTACTGCGTCGGCTGCGAGGAGTTCAAACTCGTGGGTGATCTTGTCGCCGGCGAAGGTGACTTCAAGGGTCAGCAGTTGTGCCCGGTGCATGGTCGACCGGTGGAGCAGGTGGAAGAAGACAACTGGTTCTTCAAGCTCTCTGCATTAGCTGAACGGTTAATTGCGCATTACGAGACCAACCCTGATGCGATCCAACCGCAGAGCGCCTACAACGAAGTGATGTCGTTCCTGCGCCAGGGTCTCATGGATATCTCGATGTCGCGGTCGTCAGTCAAGTGGGGGATTCCACTGCCGTGGGATTCCGATCAAGTTGTTTACGTATGGTTCGACGCGCTTCTCAACTACATCACGGCGGTGGGCTACGGCGCAGATCCCGGCACCGCAGAAGCTGAATTATTCGAGCGTACGTGGCCGGTTGACGTGCACCTAGTCGGCAAGGACATCCTGCGATTCCATGCGGTCTACTGGCCCGCGATGTTGATGGCAGCCGAACTTCCCCTGCCACGCAAGGTCTTTGCGCACGGCTGGCTGTTGGTGGGTGGTGAGAAAATGAGCAAGACGCGCTTGACGGGCATCGCTCCTGCACAGATTATCGACCACTTCGGTGCCGATGCGTTCCGCTACTACTTCCTGCGCGCAATCACCTTTGGTAACGACGGCTCCTTTTCGTGGGAAGACATGTCTGCGCGCTACACATCAGAGCTGGCGAATGGCTTGGGCAACCTCGCCTCGCGAGCCACAGCGATGGTTGAGAAGTACTGCAGTGGCGCGGTGCCAGCGCCCAGTGTTTACACCGAGGCAGACCTGCGGATCCAGCAGCAATTGGTCCAAGCTGTTGTTGCTGCCGATGCCGCATACCTCGCACTCGACTTCTCCGCGGGCATCGCAGTGGTCAACGGTTTCGTGGAAGCTGTCAATCGCTACGTAACAGAGCAAGAGCCGTGGAAGGTTGCCAAGGACGATTCACAGATCGAGAGGCTGCACACCATCCTCTACGTCCTGTGCGATTCATTGCGGGCTATTGCGGTCCTGCACCATGCGTTGATGCCTCGAGTCACTGCTCTCATGTGGGAGCAGATCGGTGCTGTTGTGCTCGGTGACATTGCTGATCAGCGCGTCCAGCACGCCGCTACATGGGGCCTGCTTCCCGTCGGAGCCCATGTCACCAAGGGCGAGATTCTCTTCCCACGTCTGGAAGATCCGGTCGAAGCATGAAGGGTCTCCCCGAGATCCCCGTGGGCTTGACCACTCCTGTTGTGGATACCCACTGCCATCTCGACATCCACGACTCCGAACGTGCGGGGTTGCACATGAGTGTCGACGAGGCCCTTGCAGCCGCAGCAGGCGTCGGCGTGACTCGAGTCGTGCAGGTGGGTTGCGATGTCGAGTCGGCCCGTTGGTCAGTGGAGCTTGCGAATTCCCGCGACGATGTGGTCGCGGCTGTCGCGCTGCATCCCAATGAAGCGGCTCGACTCGTCGAGCGTGGTGGTCGACCCGCGCTTGAGGCGGCATACGACGAGATCGCATCGCTCGCGCGACATCCGAAGGTTCGCGCAATCGGGGAGACCGGGCTCGACTACTTCCGCACCAAGGGAGACGGCCAGGAGATCCAGCGCGAGTCCTTCCGCTGGCACATCGATCTCGCGATCGAACTGGACAAGACACTCGTGATTCACGATCGCGATTCGCACGATGACGTCTTGGAGACCTTAGAAAAGCACGGCGCACCTTCACGAGTGGTTTTTCACTGCTTTTCTGGTGATGCAGCGATGGCACGACATTGTGCGGAGCGCGGCTGGTTCATGTCGTTCGCTGGTGTCGTGACCTTCGCAAGTAATGATGCCTTGCGGGAGGCTTTAGTGGAGGTCCCTGACGATCTCGTGCTCGTGGAAACCGATGCGCCCTATCTCACCCCCGTGCCACACCGAGGCGCAACGAATGCGTCCTATCTTGTGCCGCTGACTGTGCGGTCGATGGCCGAGACGCGTGGCGTTGATGTAGACGAGTTATCTGCGGCCTTGTGGCGCAATGCCGAAAGCGCGTTCGGCGCACTATGACCGGGTATTTGTGAGCGACTCGTTGCTCGGACCAGCTCAGGTACGCGAACTCGCGGAACGCTATGGAATTCGACCGACAAAGCAACGCGGGCAGAACTTTGTCATTGACCCCAACACTGTTCGACGCATTGCCCGAGTGGCGGAGGTCGGCGCCGGTGATGTGGTGCTCGAAGTGGGCCCGGGCCTCGGCAGCCTGACTCTCGCGCTGCTTCCGCTGGTCCGCCGTGTGATCGCAGTGGAGATTGACCAGACGCTAGCCAGCGCCCTCCCGAAGACCATCGGGGAATACCAGCCGGAACATCTTGACCGACTCGACGTGGTGTGTGCCGATGCGTTGCATATCAAAGATCTACCAGAAGCTCCGACTGCGTTGGTATCAAATCTTCCCTACAACGTGGCGGTGCCTGTGCTTCTACACGCGCTGGAGACCTACCCGACCATTCGTCGTTGTCTGGTGATGGTGCAAGCCGAGGTCGCTGATCGGCTCGCTGCGCCTCCAGGTTCTCGCACCTACGGTGTGCCGAGCGTGAAGGCGCGTTGGTATGCCGACGTCCGCCTCGCCGGCTCGGTGCCACCCTCGGTGTTCTGGCCGGCACCGCGCGTCGACTCCGGACTCGTCCTCTTGGAGCGCCGCAACCCGCCGACTACCCATGCCTCGCGTGCGGCCGTCTTCGCTGCGATTGACGCAGCCTTTGCGCAACGCAGGAAGGGGCTGCGTTCTGCCCTGGGCCAGTGGGCTGGGGGAGCAGTCCGCTCGGAGGAGATTTTGCGAGCCGCGGGAGTCGATCCCATGACGCGTGGGGAAATGCTCTCGGTCGAGGACTTCGCACGCATCGCCGAGCAACGGTCGTAGGCTCTCGTTATGCGTCAGCACATTGCCCGTGCACCTGCGAAGGTCAATCTGCAACTTTCGGTCGGGCCACTCCAAGACGATGGGTACCACGACCTCGTGACGGTCTTTCATGCTGTTGGGCTGTTTGACGATGTACACGCGACGGCCGCCGAACCTGGCGCGGGTATCTCGCTCTCGGTCACGGGAGTTCAGCGTGACTTAGTGCCACTCGACTCCACCAATCTCGCTTGGCGCGCCGCACAGGCGCTAGCGAATCACGCGGGCGTTGACCCTGACGTACACCTGCGCATCACCAAGGGCATCCCGGTCGCCGGTGGTATGGCCGGTGGCAGCGCGGACGCGGCAGCCGCGCTCGTTGCTTGTGACTCGTTGTGGGGTCTGCGTACACCTCGAGCCGAGTTGATGGAGATCGCGGCAACTTTGGGGTCAGACGTTCCCTTCGGTCTTCATGGCGGCACGGCAATTGGCACTGGTCGTGGTGAGATTTTGACGCCGGTGCTCACTCGGAGTTCGTTTTGGTGGGTGTTCGCCCTTGCTGAAGGAGGTCTTTCGACTCCGGCGGTCTACGCCGAGTGCGATCGTCTTCGCGCCGGAAGCGCTGTCGCTGCACCGATGCTCTCCGGCCCGCTTATGTCTGCACTGCGCTCGGGTGATGCAAGCGAGGTGGCGAAGAACCTCAGCAACGACCTCGAGCGCGCTGCTGTGTCACTTCGCCCTTCACTCTCGCGAGTTCTCGGACTGGGTGAGGAATACGCAGCTCTGCGCGCAATCGTGTCGGGCAGCGGACCCACATGTGCATTCCTCGCCCGTGACGGCGAGCATGCCTTGGACTTGTCCGTAGCGCTTTCTTCAGCGGGACTTTGCCGCACAGTAGTTAGAGCTTCGGCCCCCGTGCCCGGGGCAGCCCTCGTTTAGAGAGCTACTTGGCGACTTTGGCTGCGTCTGCAGCCGTTTTGGCTGCCAACGCCTTCTTGTAGCCACGAATTTTGTGACTCTTCTCTGGGTCGACGAGCTTGCCGGCGAGACGCAACGGCTTGGGCCAGCGCACGTCATATGCCAACCGCGTCTGTTCGAGCCAGCGGATCGCACGCGCGCTGGCATCGATCTGTCCGCGGAGCACTCCATGACGGGCACATGTCGGATCTGCATGATGCAGGTTGTGCCATGACTCACCCAGCGAGGGGATGGCCAACCAGTTCACGTTGGTCGAATTGTCACGCGAGTTGAACGGACGCTTGCCGAAGACGTGACAGATGGAGTTGATCGACCACGTCACGTGATGCACAAGGGCGACTCGGACGAGCCCGGCCCAGAAGAATGCGGTGATGGCGCCCTGCCACGACCAGGTGACGAGCCCACCGATTACTGCTGGCATAAGCAGGGAAGCCAGAACGAGCCACATGAAACTCCTGGTGATGCGGCGGAGGTCGTTGTCCGCGGCAAGATCAGGCGCCCAGCGTTCGATAGAGGACTGCTGGTCAGAGAACAGCCAGCCCGCATGAGCCCACCACAGACCTTTGGTTAGGGCCCACGGTGTCCTACCGAAGCGCCATGGCGAGTGCGGGTCGTTTGCTTCGTCACTGAATGCGTGATGGCGGCGGTGATCGGCGACCCACTGGCCGATGGATCCCTCGACGGCAAGTGACCCGGTGAGCGCGAGCAGGATCTTGACTGTCCGGTTGGTCTTGAAGGAGCCGTGAGTGAAGTAGCGGTGGAATCCGACCGTGATGCCGCCGGCGCTGAGCACGTAGAAGACCAAGAAGATGACGACGTCAGTCCAAGACAGCCAGCCCTGCCATGCAACTGGGATCGCGGCAATGACAGCCATCAGGGGGATCACGATGAAGACGACGATCATCAACTTCAGGAGCGTGCTGGGCGGGGTTTCCTCCACGTCAGACAGGGGCTTGCGTTCGGGCGCTGCCGTGGTCATGCCGTCTCCTTGCAGTGGGGAATGCTCGCAGGATTCAATCTACCTCAGGATGCCCTGCCTTGCCTTTCCTCACTCGGTGTCACAATGATCACTGTAATTTTCCAAGATGGAGCCGTCCCGGTTCGTCTAATGGCAGGACAAGAGCCTTTGGAGCTCTGTATGGGGGTTCGACTCCCTCACCGGGAGCCCACGTGTGGGCGATAGTGTGGCTAGGTCACACCATCAGGAGGTCCCGTGTCCGCATCCCCCCGCCCCGCAGTGGTCGTGATTCTCGCGGCCGGCGAAGGCACCCGGATGCGCTCGGCGTTGCCGAAGGTTCTGCATTGCGTTGCTGGCCGTTCACTTGTTGAGCACGTAGTTGAGTCTGCGGCCCATCTGTCACCGGCCCGTGTTGTTGTCGTTGTTGGACATGGACGCGAGCAGGTCACTGCGCACATCACGGAGATTTCTCCGTGGGTCACGACCGTCGTTCAAGAGGAGCAGCTCGGCACAGGTCATGCCGTGCGCGTCACCTTGGCCGCCATGGGTGCAATTGAGGGTGGCCCGGTAGTCGTACTCACGGGTGATACCCCGCTGCTGACCGGAGTCACCCTCGAAACTCTCCTCGCTCACCATTCGGCTACAGACGCGGCCGCAACAGTGCTTACGGCCGTACTTGAAGATCCGACGGGATATGGCCGAATTGTGCGCGGTTCTGATGGCCAAGTGCGCCAGATTGTCGAACATCGCGATGCTGACGATGCTGTGCTATCGATAAATGAGATCAACTCTGGGATGTACGTCTTTGATGCTGCGCAACTGGCTGCGGCGCTTGCACAAATCACAACGGCAAATGCGCAAGGGGAGGAATACCTCACCGACGTTATTGCGATCCTGAGCACTTCGGGAGCCCGTGTCGAAGCGATCGCTGCAAGTGACCCGACCGAGATCATGGGTGTCAACGATCGCGTGCAACTTGCCGAGGCGAGTGCCCTCATGCGCGATCGCATTAACGCGCGATGGATGCGCGCCGGTGTCACGATGGTGGACCCGTCCAGTGTGTGGATCGATGTTGACGTAGACCTCGCTCGCGATGTGACCTTGCTTCCTGACACGCATCTGATTGGCCCGACGGTGATCGCGGAGGGCGCGGTCGTTGGGCCCGGCACGACGTTGAAGGCCTGTGAGGTTGGGGAGCGTGCCACGGTTCGGCACACTTGGGCCGAACTCGCGGTCATCGGCCCCGATGCATCCGTTGGCCCCTATACCTACCTACGCCCTGGCACCATGCTGGGCGCTCGTACCAAGGCCGGTGCCTTCGTGGAGATGAAAAACGCGTCTCTGGGTGAAGGCTCGAAGGTGCCGCATCTTTCCTATGTCGGAGATGCCCAGATCGGTGAAGGCTCAAATATTGGTGCTTCCACCGTTTTCGTCAACTATGACGGAGTTGAGAAGCACACCACCGTCATCGGTGATCAGGTCCGAGTGGGCAGCGACACGATGCTCGTTGCGCCTGTCACTATCGGCGATGGGGCCTATACCGCGGCAGGATCCGTCATTACCGAGGATGTTCCCCCGGGAGCAATGGCAGTTGCACGGGCGCAGCAGCGCAACATCGAAGGATGGGTCGAACGCCGTCGTGGCGGCACGAAGTCAGCACAAGCAGCAGCACGAGCCAAGGACAATCCGAAGGAGGACGCATGACGGGTCTGAGTGTTCCCACCAGTAAGCAGTTGGTGCTGCTGAGTGGGCGCGCCCATCCAGAGCTCGCCGCAGAGGTGGCCGAGCAGCTCGGCATCTCCTTGTCTGTGACTTCTGCCTACGACTTCGCCAACGGAGAGATCTTCGTGCGATTCGAGGAGTCGGTGCGCGGTTGCGATGTGTTCGTGCTGCAGAGCCACACCACGCCAATCAATACGTGGATCATGGAGCAGCTCATCATGGTCGACGCGCTGAAGCGCGCGTCTGCCAAGCGCATCAATCTGATCATTCCGTTCTACGGCTATGCCCGCCAGGACAAGAAGCACCGCGGACGTGAGCCCATCTCCGCCCGGCTGCTCGCTGACCTGTTTAAGGCGGCAGGTGCAAGTCGCATCATGACGGTCGATCTACACACGTCGCAGATCCAAGGGTTCTTTGATGGCCCCGTCGATCATCTTTTCGCGCTTCCGCTGCTCTCGGAGCACGTTGCCAGCCGCGTCGATCGTCGCGAGATCACCGTGGTGTCTCCGGACGCGGGCCGCGTGCGTGTGGCCGAGCGCTGGACAGACGTACTCGGTGCGCCCCTAGCGATCATCCATAAGCGCCGTGACCCGGACGTTCCTAACCAGGTCACCATGCTCGAGGTCGTCGGCGACGTCGAGGGCCGCGTGTGTGTCGTAGTCGATGACATGATCGATACGGGTGGCACCATCGCTAAGGCCGCCCAGACCCTCATGGACTTTGGCGCCAAGGACGTCATTGTGGCCGCCACCCACGGAATCCTCAGCAAGCCAGCCGCAGAGCGCCTCCGTGATGCCCCCATTTCGGAGGTAGTCGTGACGAACACCCTCCCCATCCCGGAGGACCAGCGCTTCGACAAGCTCACGATCCTCTCGATCGCCCCGATCCTCGCCCGGGCCGTTTATGAGGTCTTCACGGACGGCTCCGTCACCCGCATGTTCGAGGGGGAGCACGAGTCGTCGGCCTGATTCGGTCGTTCGTGGTCGGTGGGCTAGACTGACGGGCTGAAACCCATGAAGGAGTAGTCGTGTCGCAGGTTCGTCTTGTTGCTGAGCCCCGTTCCGATTTTGGCAAGGGCGCGGCTCGTCGTCTTCGCCGCGCTGGCCAGGTGCCTGCGGTGATCTACGGTGCTGGTGAGCTCCTGCATGTCGCGCTCCCGGGCCACGAACTCACTCTCGCTCTCACCAAGCCACGCGTTGTCCTCGAGGTGGAGTTTGGTGGCACCGTCACTTTGACCAAGCCCCGCGACATCCAGCGCGACGTGGTCAGCCGCCAGCTTGAGCATGTCGACCTCATTGTCGTCACCAAGGCAGAGGCTGGCGATCGTGCTGCCGAGGCAGTGGTTATCGCCGACGCTGAGGCTGTGGCTGAGGCTGAGGGCAACGCTTTCTGACGTGGACAGCCCGTGGCTCGTCGTGGGTCTGGGCAATCCGGGACCTGAATACTCATCGACGCGTCACAACGTCGGTGCGATGGCCGTCGCCACACTCGCATCTCGTCTCAACGAAAGACTCACGGCCCACAAACGTGGCCGCAGTGACGTTGCCGAGGCCCGCATCTCGCAGCAGCGTTCGGTATTGGCCATTCCGCGTAGTTTTATGAACGAGTCAGGTGGTCCAGTTTCTGCCTTGCTCGACTTCTACAAGGTTGACCCGGCTCATCTCATAGTTGTGCACGACGAACTAGACATAGGTTTTGCCGCGCTTCGGGTGAAGTTCGGTGGGGGTGACGGCGGGCACAATGGACTCAAGAGCATCCGACGCTCGATCGGCACCGGAGAGTATCTCCGGGTTCGGGTGGGCATCGGACGTCCACCCGGTCGGCAAGATCCCGCGGATTTCGTGCTTCGGGCGTTTGGTCCTGAAGAGCGCAAGGAACTCCCGGTAGTGCTCGAGCAGGTCGCTGACGCGATCGAGTCTTTAGTTGTTGCTGGTCTTGAACGCACGCAGAACGTGTACAACTCCATCGATGGAAAGGCGACATGATGTTGAGCGATAGCGAACTGTCCGTCGCGTCAGCGATTGAGGCTGGCCAACTCCTGCTGGACCTGCGAGCGACGTTTGGCGACTTGGATCCCGCCGACACAGACACGGCAAATCGACTCCGCAAAGAAGCTGACCGCGCTTCCCACCTGCTGATCGTCGACCGACTCGGATCGGCTCGGCCCAATGATTGCATTCTCAGTGAGGAAGGCAAGGACGATCTTGCCCGCCTCGGCGCTGATCGGGTCTGGATAGTCGATCCCCTAGATGGCACGTTTGAGTACGGCCAAGGACGTTCGGATTTCGCTGTTCACATCGTGTTGTGGATTCGAGACGAGTCCACGCCGACAGGTGGGCGGCTTGAGGCGAGCACGGTCGAACTCCCGGCGCAAAAACTCACACGCACCGACACGGATCCGGCGGATCTGTCTTTCGCTTTGCCCACGGATCGACCGATCCGCATCGTGGCATCGCGTAGCCGTGCGCCCAAGTGGCTGCCCACCGCGGTCGTGATTCTGGCGGAACGCCTCGGCCGCGAGGTTGAGGTTATTGACGTGGGCTCTGTTGGGGCAAAAGTCAATGAGATCCTCTGCGGTCGGGCCGATGCTTACGTACACGACACCGGGTTTTACGAGTGGGATGTTGCGGCGCCCTATGCCGTTGCGCACCGATACGGCTTGCACGCATCGCATGTCGATGGCGCGCCCATCGTTTTCAATGCAGATCCGCCGTACGTCACCAGTCTGCTTGTCGCTATCCCGCCACTTCTTTCAGACCTACGGGTGGTCTTCGCGGAGGCCAGTTCCTCGTGACTCTTGTCGCGCTTCTGCGATTGGCCCAGGCGGATCCAGCATTTGCCGAGGCAATGCGGCTGGCTGGTCTTCAGCGCGGCGCGGTGAGCGATGTCGGAATTTCTGCCCCTGCATCTTTGCGAAGTCTGATTGCTTCCGGTGTGGCTCAGCACCGCACGGTCCTGTTGGTGACTGCTACTGGACGTGAAGCTGAGGATTTGTGTTCCTCACTTCAGGGGGCAATCGACGGCGTATGTGCGGAGTTTCCGGCGTGGGAGACACTTCCGCATGAGCGGCTCTCGCCCTCAGCAGACACAGTCGGCCGACGCATTGACCTGCTGTCACGCCTAGCTGATCCGAGCCGCGATGTACGTGTGATTGTTGCCCCGGTCCGTTCGATTCTGCAGCCCATCGTGCAAGGGCTAGGTCGCTTGAAGCCGCTTGTGATTCGCGAGGGCGAAGATATCGACATTGATGCAATCGCGTACGCCTTAGTCGAACGTGGCTACACCCGCACGGATCTAGTCGAACGCCGTGGCCACTTCGCCAT
>CAINMH010000151.1 GCA_903850745.1 uncultured bacterium | reverse complement strand
GGTAGCAGCGCGATGGTGATTTTGCGTTGTGGCCACTCAAGTCCACTGTTCACGACAGCGGTGCGGGCCCGGTCGCGGGACTCCCCCACCGCTTTGTCAGGCAAACCTACGATCGTCATGCCCACCAGCCCGGCAGCAACATCGGCTTCCACTTCGACGATCACGCCTTCCACACCTACGACAACCGCGCCGCGTGTGCGCGCAACAGGCATCAGCTCACGCCCCGAATATGTTCGATGATCGGTTGTCCGTCACGAGGCGTGAGAATGCCGACCACGTCCAGACGAATAGTGCGCGCACGTATGCCACTCGTCGACGCCCACTCTGCAGCCAGCCGTCGAAGTCGTCGCAACTTAATCGGGGTCACCGCAGCCACTGGATGGCCAAAGGTGAGGGAACGACGGGTCTTCACTTCACAGATGACGAGGGTGTCCCCATCGCGAGCGACGATGTCAATCTCGCCGATTGAACAACGCCAATTGCGATCGAGAACTTCCATGCCTGCAGCCATCAAATGTTGCGCTGCTAGTTGCTCGCCGAATCTTCCGAGTGCGTCGGATACGCGCATATGCCACCTCCGCGGCACACACTCCGCGACCTGGGCCGCTCACACCAGAGTCAAAGCCTCACGTGTGGATAACCTCGCTAGACACCGGGCAGATTCCACGAACGACGGTGCCACTGCGAGGGGCCGATGCGCTCGAGTGCTTGTACGTGCTCAGGCGACGAATAACCCATATTGAACGCCCATCCGTAGTCCGGAACCTGCGTTCCGAGCACCCGCATGAGGCCATCGCGTTCAACTTTCGCCAGCACGCTCGCCGCCGCCACTGATGCACACGTGAGATCCGCCTTGACGCGCGTTGTCACTCGAGGGGCCGCGCGCAATCCCCATCGATCTCCAGCAGCTGTCGTATCTGCGAAAAGATCACCCTGCACTGTTGGCCGAGTGAGCCAGTCATGACTGCCGTCGAGAAGTATCAGATCAGGTGACTCCGGCAACTGACCAAGTGCGCGCTCGCCAGCAAGGCGTAATGCAGCGGTGAGTCCAAACTCATCAATCTCCTCAGGTTCGGCATGCCCGACTGCCGAGGCGAGCGCCCAGGAGCGAATCGCCGGGACAAGGACCTCACGCTGCGCTGGGCTTAAGAGTTTGGAATCTCGTACGCCATCAGGCGCTGGCCGCGAATCCACATCAATGACTACGACACCGACAGACACTGGTCCAGCCAACGAACCACGACCGACTTCGTCCATGCCGGCGAGGAGACGGTTGCCTTCGCGCAGAAGTCCACGCTCAACCCGCAGTGTGGGCCTGGCACTCACGGTGCAGCAGGAATATCGCTAAATGTGTCAGGAATCGACATGAACGTAAACCTCGATAACGGCCACACCGTCACGAATACGTTGCCCACGACGTCCTTGACCGGGACACCGCCATCGTTGGCTCGAAGGTGGTAACGCGAATCACGTGAGTTCGACCGGTTGTCGCCCATGACAAAGACGCTGTCTTTAGGAACAACCACGTCAAAGAGAACTTGATCAGTTGTGTCTCCTGGCTTGATGTACGGCTCGATGAGGGACTTGCCGTTCAACTGGATGTGTCCGTCTTTGTCGCAGCAGACGATGCGATCGCCACCGACCCCGATCACCCGCTTGACTAGGTCGTTGCCAGAGTCAGCTGGAAGCAGACCAATGAACGTGAACAGGCCCCGAATTGCGCCGCTCACACCACCAGGCGCTGGAGCCGGAGCCGGAAGCCACCCACCCGGATCCTTGAACACGACGACCTGCCCACGCTGCACACCCGAGAAGTGAGTTGTAATTTTCGAGGCCACAATGCGATCGCTGGGTAGCAGCGTGTTTTCCATCGAACCACTTGGCACATAAAAAGCTTGCACCAGAAAAAGTCGAATGAGCACAGCGGCCGCGAGCGCCACAACAATGATGATCACAGTCTCTGCAAGAGCGCGGACGGGCCCGCTCTTCTTCTTCTCTTTCTTGGACTTTTTCACAGGCGTCTCTTCGATCGGTTTGCTCTCCACAGCGGATTCGTCGACGGGCGGGTTCTCCACCGGCTCTGGGCTCTGGTGCGGGGCAGGCTCTGGTGTGAGCTCCGACATCAGTTACCGCCATCCGCTTGAGTGAGACCGGGTTGATCAAAGGTGCTCGGCAATTCGAGAACCTGAGCATCCGACAACGGCCATACTACGGCGAATGCGCGGCCGAGGACGCGATCTAGGGGCACGAAACCTCCGCCGGGGTCCCCCATATGCGCCCGTGAGTCTGCAGATGCAGATCGGTGATCCCCCATCACCCACAACTTGCCATCGGGCACGATGACGTCGAAGGGCTCGCGGCTCGGTGGATTTTTGCCATACAGGTACGAGCTCTCATCAAGTGCAATTCCATTGACGGTGATCTGGCGTTGGGTGTTGCAGCAGACCACTCGGTCACCACCCACACCAATGACGCGCTTAATGAAGTCGTGCTCGCTCGGAGCTGCGATGCCAAACAGGGCCCCCAGGACACGACCCACGACCGCTAAAGGTCCGCCATTGTCAGAGGTATCTACTTCGGGAGTGAAGATGCCGCTTCCGTCAAACACAATGACATCGCCACGCTGTACTGGTCTGAGGTGGTAGACGACCTTGTTGACGACCACGCGATCGCCTACTTGCAGAGTGTTTTCCATCGACCCCGAAGGAATGTAGAACGCCTGCACCACAAATGTCTTGAGCAAGAAGACGATCAGAAGCGCAACAACAATGATCGCGGGAACCTCAACCCAACCGGGGATGCGGGACCGCCATGTCTGGCTCACCTGCCGAGACTAACTGCCGAAAGAGCCCGAAGGCTCGCGGTCAGGAATCCGTTCTGTCGCGGAGTTCCTTGATCTTGGCTGCCTTGCCACGAAGATCGCGCAGGTAGTACAGCTTCGCGCGGCGAACATCGCCGCGGGAGACAAGTTCGATCTTTTCGATGATCGGGGTATGAAGCGGGAACACACGCTCTACGCCGACACCGTAGGAGACCTTGCGCACAGTGAAGGTCTCACGGACGCCGCCGCCGTTGCGGGCGATGACAACTCCTTGGAAAACCTGCACGCGGCTCTTATTGCCTTCGACTACCTTGACGTGCACCTTGACGGTATCGCCGGCGCGGAAGTCCGGTACGTCGCGGAGGGAGACGGAATCGAGATCATCGAGAATATTCATAGCTGCTTCCCGGCCGGCGCCACAGGTCGCCCGCTCATAAGTCGGCCCTGAGGCCGAGGAGTGGACATTCCTCTTGCATAACTCGACGTTCCCCCTGTGGCAGGAGCGCCGGCCGCCTAGTCTGCCATATCTCCCGAGGGGGTTTCGCCATGGAGGTCTGGCCGTCTGGTCCGAGTACGTTCGTGAGCCTGCTCGAGCCGCCAGGCTTCTATGCGGCCATGGTGGCCGCTGAGGAGCACCTCGGGCACCTCGAGCCCACGCCACAGCGGTGGCTTGGTGTAGACCGGGCCTTCGACGAGATCCGCCATACGTCCGGGAGCAAACGAATCATCGACAACGCTCTCGCTATTGCCCAGGACTCCCGGTAGCAAGCGGACGACAGCCTCCGTGACAGCCAAAGCGGCGACCTCTCCCCCAGCAAGCACATAATCGCCCAACGAAACCTCGGCCACGTGGATCCGCTCACCGAAGTGCTCCATAACGCGCGAGTCGATGCCCTCATATCGGCCGCAGGCGAAGATGAGCCAGTCACCAAGAGCCCACTTGGCCGCATGAGCTTGCGTGAATCGCTCTCCGGATGGTGTCGGTACGACGAGCACAGGCGTGCGGGACGGATCGCTCCCGAGGATGGAGTCCAGCGCATCGCCCCAGGGTTCGGGCAGCATCACCATGCCGGGTCCGCCACCATATGGCGTGTCATCGACGGTGCGATGACGGTCCTGGGTGCAATCACGCAGATCATGAATGCGCACGTCTATCTGGCCGGCTTCACGAGCCTTACCGACAAGGGACAATTCAAGCGGGGCGAGATAGTCAGGAAAGATCGACACGATGTCGATGCGCAACTGTGGGTGCGCGTTAGAGGTCGGCATCAAGCAGCCCTGGGGGCGGGTCGATGACTATGCGACGTGCATCGATGTCGACCTGGGGGACGACTGCCGACACGAACGGCACGAGAATCTCGCGATCACCATTCGTCACCGACAACACGTCCTGGGCCGGCAGATGCAGCACTTCACTCACTGTGCCCACGGCTTCACCCGCTGTCGTCACTACCTCGAGGCCGACTAACTGATAGTCGTAAAACTCGTCCGGGTCTTCGGGCCGCTCATCATCTGCTCTCTCGGCTTCGAGGATGGTGTTTCGTAACGACTCGGCCGCGGTGCGATCCGCGAATCCAGCAAAGGTTGCAATGAGACGACCACTGTGCCACTTGACCGTCTCGATGGTGAGCGGCTGTCCGCCATCAACGAGGAGCACGTTGCCCGGCACAAAATGACGATCCGGCTCGTCTGTGCGAGCCTCAATGGTGACTTCGCCACGAACTCCGTGCGGACGACCGATACGACCGACAACCACCTGCATGGTGGCTCCGATCAGCGCTCGTCGACGTCGAGGAAGTCGATGCGTACGGGTCCATCGGTGGACAGCGCGCCCACCACGGTGCGCAAGGCAGAGGCAGTGCGGCCAGCGCGACCGATGACCCGACCCATGTCTTCGGGGTGCACGCGTACGAGCAAGACACTGCCACGACGCTGAGAGCGCGTCGAGACGGACACATCGTCGGGATGGTCCACGATGCCGCGGACCAAGTGACCGAGGGCTTCCTCGAGCACTCTTACTCCTCGGACTTCTCGGCTTCGGCCACGATCTCTTCGGCCTCGGCTACGACAGCCTCTTCAGCAATGATTTCTTCGGCGACGGCCTCGGCCACGATCTCCTCGGCGACGACCTCGGCTGCTACCGCTTCAACGACCGCCTCGGCTACAGGCTCCTTGGGCTCAAGCTTCTTCGGCTTGTGCTCGGGCTCATTAGCTGCATCTGTCACCGCAGCGGCAAACACCGCGAGGCGGTTGGGCTTGGGTTCGGCAACGCGCAGGGTGCCCTCGGTGCCCGGGAGGCCCTTGAACTTCTGCCAGTCACCGGTGACCTTCAACAGCACCATGACTGCCTCAGTTGGCTGTGCACCAACCGCGAGCCAGTGCAGCGCACGCGCAGAGTCGATACGGATGAGGCTGGGCTCCTCCGTGGGGTGATAGACCCCGATCTCCTCGATCGATCGGCCGCCGCGCTTGGTGCGCGAGTCGGCAATCACGATGCGGTACTGGGGGGTGCGGATCTTGCCGAGCCGCTTGAGCTTGATCTTGACAGCCACGTACTTAGTCTCCTGAGGTTGGGTAGGCCGTTAAATTCCGCGTGGGGTGCGGTCTCGCCGGGCCGGTATCGAGGCAGACCCGGATAGAGGGCCGGAACTGCCGCACGACTCGCACATCCTGCCAGAGACAGGGGCCCGCGGTCACATCGGCTCCCCATTGGGGGCGACTACTGCTTGAACAGGTCGCGCAGTTCGGGGGGCAGATCCACGTCAGCGGGGTCCATCGCGCCGCTCTGAAGGAGGCTGCCGGGCTGACTCGCGGGACGCGACTGCTCCTCCACGGCCCGCTTTGCCGGGTTGCCGGAGCGGCCCTTCTTTGCCTTCACGACCTGACCCGAACGGCCCTTGGACTTCTTGCCGCCCCCGGCGCCGAAGCCTGGCATGCCGGGCATCGCGGGCATGCCCTTGCCACCGCGCATTTGCTTCATCATCTTCTGGGCCTCACCAAAGCGCTCCACAAGGGAGTTGACGTTAGTGACCGTGGTTCCCGAGCCGCGCGCAATGCGCTGGCGACGTGAAGCATTGAGCAACTTGGGGTCGTCGCGCTCCGCCGGCGTCATCGACTGGATGATCGCACTGACGCGGTCAATCTCCTTTTCGTCGACCTGCTCGAGCTGGGCCTTCACATCTCCCATACCGGGAAGCATCCCGAGCATCTTGCCGAGCGAGCCCATCTTGCGTACAGCCTGCATTTGCTGAAGGAAGTCAGTGAGGGTGAAGTCGTCGCCACGTGCCACCTTGCGCGCCATCTGCTCGACCTGATCAGCGTCGAATGCTTTCTCTGCCTGCTCAATGAGAGTGAGTACGTCACCCATATCGAGAATGCGGCCCGCCATGCGATCGGGATGGAAAGTTTCGAAGTCCGCGAGACCCTCACCCGTCGATGCAAAGAGAACGGGGCGTCCAGTGACCGACACAATCGACAGTGCCGCGCCGCCTCGAGCATCACCATCGAGCTTGGTGAGGACGACACCGTCGAAGCCCACACCATCGCCAAATTCCTCAGCCGTGCGAACAGCGTCCTGACCGATCATGGCATCTACGACGAGCAAGATCTCGTCTGGCGTGACGGCATCTCTCACATCACGCAACTGCTGCATGAGTTCGCTGTCTACAGCGAGTCGACCCGCGGTATCGACGATGACGATGTCGTGCACGTGCACTTCGGCGTAGTCGCGCGATTGCTTAGCAACTTCAACCGGATTGCCCACTCCATTGCCTGGCTCCGGCGCATAGACCGGCACACCGGCCCGCTCCCCGACGATGCGCAACTGGTCAACAGCATTGGGGCGTTGCAGATCTGCTGCCACGAGGAGTGGCGCGTGACCGTTGTCCTTGAGGTGCTTGGCCAACTTGCCCGCAAGCGTCGTCTTGCCCGCACCCTGAAGGCCGGCGAGCAAGATAAAAGTTGGTGGGGTCTTGGCGAATCGCAAGCGACGAGTCTCACCGCCGAGAATCGCGATGAGTTCATCGTTGACGATCTTGACAACCTGCTGGGCCGGATTAAGCGCCCCCGAAACCTCCGAAGACAGCGAACGCTCTCGTACACGTGCGCAGAAGTCGCGTACGACGGATACGGCTACATCGGCCTCAAGAAGCGCAGTACGAATCTCACGCACAGTCGCGTCGACATCGGCCTCGGACAAGCGGCCCTTGCCGCGGAGGTTCTTAAAGGTCGCGGCCAAACGATCAGAGAGCGATGTGAACACAACTGCCTTTCGTCAGGTGTTCACAGGGTAGTCGGGGCCAGCGCCGCGAGCACTGCCCCCCGAGCCTGCGATCTACGCTCATCCGTCAAGGGGCTGCCGGCCGGCTCAGAGACATAGAAGACATCGACCACCTCAGAGCCGAGTGTGGCCACTCGGGCCGCCTGAATCGAGATCCCGGCCTCAGTGAGAGCCCCTGAGACACGGTGCAACAGAGCGGGCATGTCATGTGCTCGGACTTCGAGTACGTCCCAGCGGGCACTTGCCTCGGGCACGAACTCCACCCACGGTTGTGGCACGGGGCGGCCGTCGTCCTGGCGTGCAAGCCGGGCAGAGACATCAAGGCTGCCGGACAAGGCTCGCCGAACATCCTCGGAGAGCAGGTCCTCGGAGGGGAACTCGCCATACATCGGCGTCACCCGCCACACCGTCACAGCGCGATCTCCAAGAGTCTCTGTATCCGCCGCGCGCACCTGGAGTCTGTGCAACGACAGCACACCAGCCACTGTCGAGAGCAGACCAAGTCGATCAGGAGCAACGACCGTCACGGTGGAAATCGGGGAACCAATCTGAAGCCGGACGACGACACCCGCTTCGGACGCTAGCGCGCGATCCGCCTCGGCAAGTCGTGGGAGGAGTACGGGGGCGGTGCCTTCGAGAAGCGACTGGGTTCGCTTGACGAGTTCGCGGATGAGCGACTCCTTCCAGTCGCTCCATGCGGCCGGCCCAGTCGCCTCAGCATCAGACTCGGTAAGTGCATGCAGCAATTCAAGTGAGTCACGGGTAGCGACAGCCGTAGCAACAGCGTCGAGAGTCGCTGGATCGTCGAGGTCACGTCTGGTCGCCATGTCCGGGAGCAGTAGATGATGCTGGACGAGCGAGACTAAGGTGCTCGTGTCATCGTCGTCGTAGCCCAAGTGCGGAGCAATAGTGGCTACGAGTTCCATGCCCACGTCAGTGTGATCGCCGCCCCGCGCCTTACCGATGTCATGTAGTAGCGCACCGACCAACAGCAGATCCGGCCGTGCGACCCGACGAGTACGAGTGGATGCTGCGACCGCTGCCTCAACGAGATGGCGGTCGACAGTGAACGTGTGAACCGCATTGCGCTGTGGAGCAGAACGCACTGCTTCCCATTCGGGAATTAAGCGCGTGATGAGACCCACTTGGTCAAGGGCTTCCCAGACCGCGACAGTGGGGCGGCCAGCTCCCAGAAGCGACACAAGCGCTTCGCGGGCCTCATCGGGCCACGGAACTGGCATGGGAGCACTCTCCGCGGCGAGACGTTCTGCCGTGTGCGGCGCAAGTGGAAGGCCTGCCTGAGCAGCAGCGGCCGCAGCGCGAAGAACCAACACTGGGTCGCGGTCTGGACGGGCTTCGACAGACAGCACAACCTCACCATCTTGGACAACTACGCCGTCGGCGAGTGGAGTGCGCTCGGGACCGAGCCGGCGAATACCTCGTCGCAGTGGCGACTTGCGGGGCGAACGAGTCAGGCGTCCGACTCGATGCCAAGCGATGTCACTCGCGTACGCAACGGCTCGCGCAGAGGTGGAAACCGAACGAAGAAGCGCATCAGCGCCAGCCAAACCCAGCGTTTGCGCGATTCCCTCCTGCTCTTGCAGCACCAGACGGTCACCGGGCCGACCGGTGGATTGATGCAGGGCATCGCGAACATCCAGCAGGAAACTCGATGCGGTGGAAAGCGACTGATGGGGCACGTCGGTCAACCATGAGGCTGCGATCGCTCGCAGAACTGTGATGTCGCGAAGCCCACCGTAAGACTCCTTTAGATCTGGTTCGAGCAGGTGAGCGAGATTCCCGGAGCGCTCAATGCGAGCGTCTACAGACTTGCGCAGATCCCAGACACGCGATGCAGCCAGCGCACGCCAGTCTCCTAGAACTGATCCGATCAAGGACTTCGTCAAGGAGTCATCGCCCGCGATCGTGCGCGCATCGAGAAGCCCAAGCAAGACCCACAGGTCAGCATTAGCCATCCGCCGCGATTCTGCGACTGTGCGAACACTGTGATCGAGTTTTACGCCCGAATCCCAGATGGGGTACCAAATGCGGTCCGCTGACTCTGCAATGTTGTCGCCCTTGTGAAGCAACACTAGATCGAGGTCACTGCCCGGAGAAAGTTCGCCTCGGCCGTATCCGCCCACTGCAACAAGAGCAGCATCTGCCGCTTTCGACATGGAGAAAAGCTCTGCCAGCCATTCGTCGGTCAGTGCCGTGAGAGCGCGTCGGCGCCCCGGACCTGCTGGCCCGGGGCGCGCGACGAGTTCGGCACGCGTGTCTCGATAGACAGCCGTGAGTTGACCGGCATCGAGCGGCGTGGCAACCACTTAAAGAGCCTCCGTACCTCGTTCTCCCGTGCGGACTCGGACAACGGAATCTACCGGAGTAACCCACACCTTGCCATCGCCAATCTTGCCGGTGCGAGCACCCGCGACGATGGCTTCGAGCACAGCATCGACCTCGGCGTCGTCCACGACAACCTCAACACGCACCTTGGGTATGAGATCGACGGTGTACTCAGCGCCGCGATAGACCTCAGTATGTCCGCCCTGGCGTCCGAAACCACTGGCCTCGGAGACCGTGCAACCGTGGACGCCCTTAGCCTCAAGAGCTGTCTTTACGTCATCGAGCTTAAATGGCTTGATGATTGCGGTAATGAGCTTCATCAGTTCCCCTCCGTTCTACGTCCTGCGTGGCCAA
The DNA here is from genome assembly GCA_903850745.1 of uncultured bacterium. Lineage (GTDB taxonomy): Bacteria > Actinomycetota > Actinomycetes > S36-B12 > S36-B12 > CAINMH01. The sequence goes on along the minus strand of CAINMH010000151.1, from coordinate 317 downwards.
CACCGGCGAGAATGCCGCCGCCGCCACTCTCACCGAATTCGTACGCACTCTCCGCATGCGCGGCGAGGTCAATGCCGGCCTGCTCTTCATCTTTGCTGACCCGCAACTTCACCGTGTATTTCAGGATCAAAGCCAAGATCAGCGTGACACCAAATGAGTAGGCCAGCACAGCTCCTGCGCCAATGGCTTGGACCCGCAACACGTCGAAAGTGCCGCCGAAAAAGAGCCCGTCTTTGCCGAGTGCGTTTACCTCGGTGGTAGCGAAGAAGCCAATGAGCAGGCTGCCAAGGATGCCACCGACGAGGTGCACGCCCACG
>CAINMH010000150.1 GCA_903850745.1 uncultured bacterium | reverse complement strand
GAGGTATCCATGCCTATCGGCACGATGATTGAGCTACCGCGTGCCGCGCTGACTTCGGGGCGCATCGCGCGGGCAGCTGATTTCTTCTCCTTTGGCACTAACGACCTGACCCAAACAACGTGGGGCTTTAGCCGCGATGATGTGGAGGCTGCGTTCTTTGCTGCTTATCTAGAGAAGGGTGTCTTCACCATCTCGCCGTTCGAGACCATCGACGAGATCGGTGTTGGTCGTTTGGTCGCCATCTCTGTTGAAGAAGGTCGTAAGTCTCACCCCGGTCTCAAGCTCGGTGTGTGTGGCGAGCACGGTGGTGATCCGGAGTCGATTCACTTCTTCCACCGGGTGGGCCTTGACTACGTTTCGGCCAGCCCATTCCGCATCCCCGTGGCCCGCCTCGAGGCAGGTCGCGCCGTGATTGTGGCGGCTGCGGCAAGCGACACACGCTAGGCGACCTCCTCTCGCGCGCTCTTTCCCCGGTCACTAACCTTGGGTGCATGCAGTCTGAATCCGGCTTCCCCATTGAGACCGTCTACGACGCTGAGGCTCTTGCCGGTTGGGATCCCGCTGTCGCGCTAGGAGAACCGGGGGAGTACCCGTACACCCGCGGTGTCTATTCGTCGATGTACACCAGCCGCCCGTGGACGATGCGCCAATATGCGGGCTTCGGCACTGCAGTGGAATCCAACGCCCGCTATCGCCAGTTGCTGGCAGCTGGCACCACAGGTCTATCGGTGGCCTTCGATCTTCCGACGCAGATGGGCTACGACTCTGACCATCCCCTCGCCCACGGCGAGGTCGGCAAGGTCGGCGTCGCAATCGACTCGATCGACGATATGCGCGTGCTCTTCGACAAGATCCCACTCGACGAGGTGTCTACGTCGATGACCATCAATGCACCGGCCGCAGTCCTGCTGCTGTTGTACCAATTGGTCGCAGAGGAGCAGGGCGTCCCGGGCTCGAAGCTCAACGGCACGATTCAAAACGACGTGCTCAAGGAGTACATCGCCCGAGGCACTTACATTTACCCGCCGAAGCAGTCGATTCGACTCATCACGGACATCTTCACTTACTGTCGCGAAGAGTTGCCGCGCTGGAACACCATCTCGATCTCGGGCTATCACATGGCTGAGGCCGGTGCGAATCCCGTACAGGAAATCGCATTCACGTTGGCCGATGGTGTCGAGTACGTCAGGGCCGCACTCGCCTCTGGTCAGGAGATCGATGAGTTCGCACCTCGACTCGCCTTCTTCTTTGTCGCTCGCACCACCCTGCTGGAGGAGGTCGCTAAGTTCCGTGCGGCCCGCCGCATTTGGGCGCGCATCATGCGTGACGAGTTTGGTGCGAAGGATCCCAAATCGCAGATGCTGCGGTTCCATACGCAGACAGCTGGTGTGCAGCTCACCGCTCAGCAACCTGAGGTCAACTTAGTGCGCGTTGCGTTGCAGGCTCTCGGTGCTGTTCTGGGTGGCACGCAGTCCTTGCACACCAACTCCTTTGACGAGGCAATCGCTTTGCCCACCGAGAAAGCCGCGCGTCTCGCTCTCCGTACCCAGCAGGTTCTTGCGTACGAAACCGATGTATGTCGCACCGTCGATCCGTTCGCTGGCTCATACGTCATCGAGTCGATGACCGATGAGATCGAGGCCGCGGCGATGGCGTTGATGGCAAAGATCGAAGAACTTGGTGGAGCCGTGATGGCGATCGAGCAGGGCTTCCAGAAGTCCGAAATCGAGCGCACTGCCTACTCAATCTCGCAAGAGATTGACCTCGGTGAGCGCACGGTCGTGGGCGTCAACCGCTTCACCATCGACACCGAAGACCCCTACGAGCCACTTCGCGTCAACCCAGCGATCGAGGCCGAGCAGATTGACCGGCTCACGACGCTGCGTGCCGAGCGCGACAACGCGGCAGTGACGAAGTACCTCGCCGAAATCAAGGAAGCAGCCAAGGGCGATGCCAATCTCCTCGTGCCCATGAGGGAGGCCCTACGGGCTCGAGCGACTGTGGGCGAGGTCAGCGACGCGTTGCGCGAGGTCTGGGGTCAGTACGTCCCGAGTGACACTTTTTAGGTCCGAGCCAAATTTTACGAAAAAACTCCAGTCCGGTCCGTTCTGCGACTAATATCCCCGTAAATATTCGGGAGGTCTCATGCGAATCTGGCCGGTTATCGCCGCCGCTTCACTTCTTACCAGCCTCTGCGTGGCGGCTGCTCCTTCAGCGAGCGCCATCCAAGACGGGATTCCTGGTCAGTCCGAGATTGATGGCCAGTGGGCCGGTCTTGAGCCCGATGGGATCGCGTCGAGGCCCTTCGTCAAGCGCCTGGTGGTCACCCGAGGTGGGGTGGAGACCGTGGCCATCGACAACACTGGTTCGCTTTCGAATCCTGAGGTGACCGGTGGCTTCGGTGTGGCGATTTCTCCCACTAACCTCTGCGCGGAGGGTCAGACGCCTGCACCAGGTCAGTGCTATGCAACGCCGAATCGTGTGGGAATCTCCATCGGCTTCACCGACAGCGGCGCTCTGCATACGGATTTCTCGAGCGCCCTTGCGTCCTCTAAGAACATCAATGTCGACCAGAGCACTGAGTTTGATCTCACGATCGCGCTAAACACTCTCGGCCAGACGTTGCGTTGGACCTGGTTGCAGGGGTTGCCGACGTACTGGAATGTCACGAACATTGGGCAGGCCGATGCGACGATGCGGGTGAAGTTCAAGCCGCGGCTTTCGCCGTTGGTAGAGAACGGCGGCTGCAGCCAGATCCCAGTGATGCCTACGTGTGAATTCAGTAGTGCAACGGAGTATCACTTGCAGGCAAGTCTCGTGTTGAGTCTCGACGAGACCCTCGACGCCGCGTTTACCGGTGCGCTCTTCGCCACTGAGAAGGCATACATCGGCTCACTCAACACCGGCTACGACAACTCCGGTAATCCAGCCCTGACGTGGGGTATCGCGGCGCCGACAACGACCGGTGGAGCCGCAAACCTGCCACGCCTGTGGGCTGTTGTTTCCGATGCGGCATTGTTGAACTACTTCGGTGTCCCAGCCGAAGGCGATCCGCGCACTCTGTTCTCTGTAGCAGTCGATTCGGGTTCAGCCGATCCCGAGACAGGCGGCTGGCAGAGATGGACGGCTGGAGTGCGCGGCACTGATGGGTGGCTTATTTCCACTGATGCGGTGCCGGTGGCTACGAGTTCATCGGCCTCAGGGACATCAGAACTTCGTACGAAGTCCGTTGTCGCGGCTTCAAGTTCTTACGCGAAGGCAGTGACTGTCAATCTCAAACGGAAGTCTGCTGCGCCGCAGGTCATGGCCAGGTATTCAGTACAGACTAAGAAGACCACGGTGTCATTCAACGGCTCGAAAGCCCTTCGCGATAAGTGCGTGCAGACGGGATTTTCGTGTCGGGTGGTGGTGGAGAAGATCACGTCTAAAACTCGAGTCACGACGACCGGGCTCGTCACAGTGGCTGCAGTCACTTCCAAGTCGGCCGTGACGGCAAACACAGTCACGGGTGTCAACAAGGCACCACGCAACACGCGAATAGTGGTCATCCTTGAACGCAAGGGTCGCACCGGTGGCTGGACTTACCTAGCTTCAGCGGGGGCAACTGTCACGACCTGACGGGCGGCTAGGAGACTGACCGCGTGATTTATGCGCAGACGTGCGACGGTGTGGGCTTCGTGATCCGACCTCTGTCGGAGGGCGAAGCGCGTCCGGACGATTCGTCCGAATACGACCAGTGGTCGGGTGAGTTCATCTCCGCTCATAGCGAGATGCATCAAGCAGTCATTGAATGTGCAGGTGAACTCGTCGGTTCAATGTCGTGGCATGAAGAGATGTACGGCCCAACGGTCGGTTCTCTCTGTTGGAACATCGGCATCGGTTTAGTCGCTGTGTGGCGAGGCAAGGGCATCGGCGCTGCAGCCCAACGAGCCCTAGCTGAGCACCTGTTTGCGACCACACCGCATAACCGTGTCGAAGCGAGTACCGACGTCAAGAACGTTGCGGAGCAGCGCGCACTCGAACGCGCAGGATTCACACGCGAAGGAATTCTTCGAGGAGCTCAACATCGTGCTGATGGCATCCATCATGACTTAGTTGTGTATTCGATGCTGCGAGGCGAACTTGAATTGCTCTAGTCGTTGCTACGGCAAGGACGCAGTCTTAGTGAGGTGACGTAGTCGTCCGGTGCGCCACCTGCCTCAGCGGCTTCCGCGAGCTTCGCCAACTGTGTTGCGGTCGGCTGCCCGCCCTCATACGCGTCGGCGACGTACAGCCACGCGAGTTGCTCGCCGTCGAGTGTGTGCACGCGTACGCGGATTTTGCTCCATGCCCCCAGCGCGATGCCTTCCCAGGTGTCGAGTGATTCCTCGTCGTGGGGATGCATGTCGTAGATGGCGCAGAAGACCTGCTCGATCTCGTCTTCAACGACTGTCGCGACCGGCTCGTCGATGTCGCCGCCAGCGAAGGTCAGCCGCCACCCAATGAGCCACCCGGTGCCAGCCACGGGGGAGTGCGGCGCCAGCTCGGCCATATGGCGCGGGTCGAGGCTGGTGGCATAGGCGGCGTACAAGGTCACAAGCTGAGCCTACTTGTGATGAGATGATGTTATGATGTGGTGATGCGAACTACACTCGATCTTGACGATGCCGTTCTGGCGGCTGCTCGGGCTATGTCCACGCAGCAAGGGACGTCCCTGGGTGCAGCCGTGTCCGAGCTTGCCCGGCGCGGGCTCAATCCCCGGGTTGTCGATGAAGGGTTTCCTACCTTTGATGTAGCGCCCGATACTGCGCCAATGACTCCAGACCTGGTGCGCGAAGCGCTCGATGAATGATGCACCTCCTCGACGTCAATGTCCTCCTCGCGCTTGCATGGCCCAATCACGTCCATCATCGACCAGCACGCGACTGGTTCGCGACTCACAGCGATGAAGGGTGGGCGACTTCGAGCGTCACAGAATCCGGATTTGTCCGAGTCTCCAGCAACTTCCGTGTGACGCCCGATGCGCGGCCCCCTGCTGAAGCCGCCACAATTCTGCGACGAATCTGTGCTCTTGGTAGTCATGAATTCCTCCGTGACGACGTCAGCCTTGCCCTGCACGTGAACACGCTTGGGAAATTCGTTCACAGCAGCGCTCAGGTCACAGACGTGCACCTCATTCTCCTAGCGCAAACCTCTGGGTCTTCGTTCGTGACATTCGATCGTGACGCCTCTGCAATCGCAGATGCTCTCGAAGTGCCACACACGTTGCTGTCAATCTGACCGCACGAAGACAATGAGCGCGTTACTTCAGTGTTGGTTTTCAGTGGCGGGCTCGAGAATTAGATCGCTGTGAAGCGCAGTGACGACTTAGTCCTTGATCTGCAGGAGCGTGGTCCCCGACTGAACGGTCGTGCCGACCTCGGCGATGACACCAGCGATGGTGCCGGCCTTGTGTGCGGTGAGCGGCTGTTCCATCTTCATGGCCTCGAGTACGACGACCAAGTCCCCAGCTGCGACAACATCGCCATCAGCGACGGCAACCTTGACGATTGTGCCCTGCATGGGTGCTACGACGTCATCACCAGACACTGCGGCCTTGGCTTTGGTCGTGGCCTTGCGCGGCTTCTTGCTCCCAGTTGAAGCGCCGCCAGACGATGCGGCGATGCCGCCAGGCAGAGTCACCTCAAGTCGGCGTCCACCCACTTCGACGACGACAGTCTGGCGCTCTGACTCTGTGGCCTCGGCGGAGTCACCTGCGTAGGCAGGAATCGTGTTATTGAACTCAGTCTCGATCCAACGTGTATGAACACGGAACGGTGCATCCGTGAAGTCGGGATCTTCCACTACAACGCGATGGAAAGTCAGAGCGGTCGCGATGCCGTCCACCTCGAACTCGGCAAGTGCTCGACGAGAACGCTCGATAGCTTCGTTGCGGTCACGACCGGTCACAACGAGTTTGGCAAGCAGCGAATCGAAGTTGCCGCCGATGACATCACCGGTGCGGAAGCCCGTGTCAACGCGCACGCCAAGGCCACTGGGCAAGTTGAAGGTTGTGAGCGATCCGGGGGCGGGGAGGAATCCGCGACCGGGATCCTCGCCATTGATGCGGAATTCAATGGAGTGGCCGCGAATCTCGGGGTCTGGGTAGTCGATTGTGCCGCCGTCTGCGATGCGGAACTGTTCGCGTACGAGATCGAGTCCGGCGACTTCCTCGGATACGGGGTGTTCGACCTGCAGACGCGTGTTGACCTCGAGGAATGAGATCGTCCCGTCGGTGCCGATGAGGAACTCACACGTGCCCGCGTTGACGTAACCCGCTTCGCGCAAGATCGCCTTGGAAGAGGAGTAAAGGCGCTCAAGTTGATCGTCAGTGAGGAACGGCGCAGGGGCTTCCTCGACAAGCTTTTGGTGGCGACGCTGAAGGGAGCAGTCGCGCGTGGAAACGACAACAACATTGCCCTTTGCGTCAGCAAGACATTGGGTCTCCACGTGACGTGGGTGGTCGAGGTAGCGCTCAACGAAACACTCCCCGCGACCAAAGGCCGCAACTGCCTCACGTACGGCGGAATCAAATAACTCGGGAATCTCTTCGAGGGTGCGAGCAACCTTGAGGCCACGACCCCCACCACCGAAGGCAGCCTTGATTGCGATCGGGAGGCCGTGTTCTTTCGCGAACGCGATGACTTCGTCTGGGCCATTGACCGGATCGGCGGTGCCGGGTACCTGTGGCGCGCCTGCGCGCTGGGCGATGTGACGAGCAGACACCTTGTCGCCGAGTGAACGAATCGCATCGGGTGGAGGCCCGATCCACGTCAGTCCCGCGTCAATGACGGCCTGCGCGAATTCCGCGTTTTCAGACAGGAAGCCGTAGCCGGGGTGCACAGCGTCGGCGCCTGAACGCTGCGCGACCTCAATGATCTTCGGGATCGAGAGGTAGCTTTCGGCCGCGGTGTTGCCGCCGAGGGCGTATGCCTCATCAGCCATCGTCACGTGGAGGGCATCCCGGTCGGGATCGGCGTAGACCGCGATCGACCGCAGGCCAGAATCGCGGCAGGCACGGATGACTCGGACGGCGATCTCGCCACGATTGGCGATAAGGACGCTATGCATACTTAGAAGTCTAAGGACCCCGACTCGGGGCGTGAAAGGGTGTCCCCATGCGATCGCGTCCCTTCGTCCTCGCCTCGGCCTCTCCAGCCCGCCTGCGACTCCTCCAGCAGGCTGGGGTCCACCCGCTCGTCGTCATCAGTGGGGTCGACGAAGAGGCCGTAGCGGCCGGGCTCGGGCCCCGAGAGACGGCCGAGGTGCTCGCTCTGGCTAAGGCTGAGGCAGTAGCCAAGGGTCAACTCCCGGCGGCTGCTCTCGTTCTCGGCTGTGACTCGGTATTTGAGTTCGAGCAGGTGGGGCTCGGCAAGCCGCGGACCCCAGAGGAGGCACTCGCGCGCGGGGTCGCGATGAGCGGCCGCTCGGGCATCCTCTGGACTGGCCACGCGCTCGTCGACTCCGCGACTGGCGTGACCGTCAGCGAGGTCGTGGGCACGACTGTGCACTTCGCCCAATTCAGTGCGGCCGAAATGCAGGCCTATGTCGCGACCGGTGAGCCCATGCAGGTCGCTGGCGGTTTCACACTCGATGGCCTTGGTGCAGCGCTGGTGCAAGGCGTTGACGGGGACCCCGGCAACGTCATCGGTGTATCTGTGCCGTGCGTACGACGACTCGTCAAGCAACTCGGGCTGGAGTGGTACTCCTAGTCCTCGGCCTCGAGCTTGCGTTCACGCTTCTTGTCACGCTTGCGTTCCCACTCCTGCAGGTCTTCAAATAGATCGCGCAGTTCACCACGCACATAGTCGCGCGTAGTGACCTCGCCGAGTGCACTACGCAGTGCTGCAATTTCGCGTGCAAGATATTCAGTGTCGGCGATGAGTCGCTCCGTGCGCAGACGATCGTCGGCGTACTGCACACGGTCGCGGTCAGCCTGGCGGTTTTGCGCAAGCAAAATCAGCGGTGCAGCGTATGACGCCTGCAAGGACAGCATGAGCGTAAGGAAGATGAACGGGAACGGATCTGGGCGCAGATTCTCTGGCGCCAAAGTGTTCCAGAGCACCCACAAGATGATGGCGACAGTCATCCACGCGATGAATCCCCATGAGCCGATACGTCGAGCAACGCGCTCCGACAAAGCCCCAAAACGATCAGAATCAATTGCGGGGCGCACGCGACGCCCGCGCTGCTTGGGCTGATCAAGCCCGCTACGACGATTAGTAGCCATCGGTCACCCCCACATCGCGGGAGGTCGTATCACGCCAATCCTCAGGCAGCATGTGGTCGATCAAGTCGTCAACGGTCACGACGCCGAGCAAGTGATCGCCTTCGTCGACGACGGGAATCGCCACGAGGTTGTAGGTCGCGAAGTAGCGCGTGACCTCAGCAATTGGAGTGAGCGGACCGATCGGCTCGAGATCCGACTCCACAATTGCTGACACCAGGGTGCCAGGTGGTTCGCGCAAAAGACGCTGGAAATGCGTGGTTCCGAGGTAGCGGCCAGTGGGTGTCTCAAGAGGCGGACGTACGACATAGACCTGTGCGGCAAGCGAAGGTGAGAGATCAGAACTGCGCACCCGCGCAAGAGCTTCGGCAACTGTGGCGTCAGGGGAGAGGACCACCGGCTCCGTTGTCATCATGCCGCCGGCGGTGTAGTCGCCGTAGCTGAGCAGGCGGCGAATGTCATCGGCTTCTTCAGGCTCCATGCGCTCAAGAAGATCAGCTGCAGTGGCCGGTGGAAGCTCGGAGATGAGGTCAGCTGCGTCGTCGGGGTCCATCTCCTCGAGAACGTCGGCAGCTCGCTCGACTTCGAGCATCTGCAGAATTTCGACGCGGTCATCTTCGGGAAGTTCCTCGAGCACATCGGCGAGGCGCTCGTCGTCAAGACCGCGCGCGACTTCGAGGCGCCGCTTGGGTGTGAGGTCATGAAGTGCGTTGGCGAGGTCGGCGGCGCGCATCTTGTCGAGCGTCGCAAGGAGGTTCTCGATGCCCTGATCGCGCTCGGTCAGGTTGAGTCCGTTGACTTCGTTCCAGTCGATGACGGTCGATTCACCTCGGCGGCGCAGGCCGGTGCCGCTGCGACGTACGAACAATTCGCTCACGAGCCAATCGCGGCTGCGGTCCTGCTCGATGCTGACGTCCATGATCGTGACCGAATCTCCGCCATCAACGAGGTCGACACGGCGATCGAATAGCTCGGACATGACGAGCGTCTCACTGGAACGCTGCTCGAATCGGCGCATGTTCAGCGTGCCCGTGAGGATGACTTGGCTGGCGTCGATGGAGGTGACCCGGGTCATGGGAACGAAGATTCGCCGCCGGCCCGAGACTTCCAAAACAAGCCCCAAAACGCGCGGCGGCTGGTGCCCGCCGCGGAGCATGACGACGACATCGCGGACGCGGCCGACCTGATCGCCGTTGGGCTCAAAAGCCCCCACGCCCGCCAATCGTGCGAGGAAGACCCTCGTTCCGGCTGCGTTCGTCACATGAGGAGGGTATCGCTGAAATGGACCTGCATCCGCTTTGATGGGGCGGTGGAGCGGCAATCGAGGGCCTCGCAGGTGCCTGCGCTGATGGGCATGCCCTCTGGGCGCGACCTCGGATTGCTGGCTGTCGCCGTCATCGCCATCTCTACCTCGGGTCCGATAATCGCGGTCACCTTGGCCCCGGCTCTGGCTATCGCCTTCTGGCGAAGCTTGCTCGGGGCCGGGTTAACGGCGCCGTGGGTACTCATCCGCCACCGTCAAGAGCTTCTCCACCTTTCGCGTCGGGAGTGGTTGCTCGCTGGCGCTGCAGGCCTTTTGCTTGGCGCGCATTTCGCCACGTGGGTACCTTCCCTTCGGTTCACCTCTGTGGCGGCATCGACGGCACTAGTAGCCACTCAGCCGGTCTGGGCGGCTCTCATCGCTCGAGCACGAGGGCAACGAGTGCCACGCCAAGCATGGGTCGGAATCGCGATAGCGCTGGCGGGCGTACTGGTGCTGACCGGTGTGGATTTCGCGCTCGATCCGCGTTCGCTGATAGGTGACGGGCTGGCGCTGGCCGGTGCCGTCTTGGCAGCGGCATATGTCAGTGTCGGCGCAGAGGTACGTCAAACCGTGTCGACTACTAGCTACACGTTCGTGTGTTACGCCGTCGCTGCTATTCCCTTGCTCGTGTTGTGCCTTGCTCTCGGTCAAGATTTGGGTGGTTATCCGGCTTCGGCGTGGTGGTGGATCCTCGCGTTGACCCTGGGCGCACAACTGCTCGGACATACGGTCGTCAATCGTGTGCTCGCGACGACCTCAGCCACAGTTGTCTCTCTCGCCATTCTCTTCGAGATGCCGGGGTCGACGGCAATCGCGGCGATTTGGCTCGGGCAGGTTCCACCGTGGGGAGTGCTTCCCGCAGTCGCATTGCTCGCGGTAGGACTCGTACTCGTCATTCGCTCAGGTGACCGGCACACGCCGAGCGAAAGTCCACCGATTTAGCGGGAGAAATCTTGCCTGGCAGTCTTGTTGAGTAACGAGGCAAAAAACAAAATCAAAAGCAGACAAAAAGCTGCTCCATTTAATGCTTCACCGGGTGGTGTTCCTGTGGCAGTAACGCTCATCATCTGTCCGGCAACAAAACGCAAGACTGGATCAAGGGCAAGAGTGAGCAAAATCAATGGAGTCAACCCTGGGTAGCGGAAAAACAATACGAGCAGGAGCACGACAAGAAGAAGTTGTATTGCGCCCCATTGGTGAAATATGGCAATGATGTTATTTCCACCTTCGACTGATGTATCAATGCCGGCAATGCTCTGAGCGCCGCCATCTGCCGCAAAGAGGTGAATACAACTGCGTACAACCGTCACGAACATAAAGACAGCCGCAAGAAAACGAACCCAGCGAAATCCTTGGAATAGTGAAGGATCCTTGGGAAGCACTCGTTTGAAATCAAACTTCATAGTCGCAACTCTAGGTCAGATACAAGATTGCCAAGTGATTGAGGCGAGCGGAGATTCTTCTGAACCCGCCAAACTTGAAGAAGACTCGCCCCGTAGGCCCGTTTCACCTGTCTTGTTAGGCAGCAGTGCACCTCTTGCCGTCAGCGGGGAGTTTGCCCTTGACGAAGAAGCGCGTGAGTGTGTTGTTGACGCAGACATCGCCCTTCGTGGAGGCACCGTGCCCGTCACCGTCCCAGACAAGAACTCGACTCCCGGGGAGTTTTTCTTGCATGGCGTAGGTCCCTGGTAGCGGAGTATTCGGGTCGTGCGTGCCACCCACAAGAAGGATTGGTGGCGCTCCGCTGAAGGGCAGATCCCCGGGAGCCTGCGGGTCCCGCGCTGGCCACCACCCGCAGCCGATGGAACCCCAACCCATGCTGAAGGCAAAAGTCGGTGCTGCGGTTTGCCAAGCTCGGATGCGCTTCAGGGCGAGCGCTTGTGATCCAGGAGATGGCCGGTCGAAGCAGTTGATGGCCGTGTTTGCGGAGATCAGGTTGATGTTTATGGCTGCCTTCACCGCCAAGCGGATGCCTTGTAGGTCCGTACCGTCGTGGCTCTTCATCGCTACCGCTACAAGGTCGACAACCGGCCAGCCATCTGGGCCCTGCGCCAAGAGCAGTTGTACTAACTGAATGGTTTCTTGGTAGCCCAGATCAGTTCCACCTGTGACAGGCATCGGGGTGGTGTTGACCTTGCGGAGTTTGCGCGTGAAGGACGCGACAACCTGCTTGCCGTCGCCACCGAATGGGCACTGGGTTGTGGTGGCGCAGTTGTCTGCCCATCTTTGGAGGCTGTCCTGGAACCCGCTGGCTTGTGCCTTCCCCAACTCGCTCATCCTCGCATCGGGATCCATGTTTGCATCGAGAACAAAACGGCCAACCCGATCACCGAATAGGGAGGAGTAGACCGCACCGAGGTAGGTGCCGTAGGAGATGCCGAGGTAGTTGAGCTTTCGTTCACGAAGGATCGAACGCAGGATGTCCATGTCGCGAGCAGCGTCACGAGTTCCTACATGAGCGATCATCCCGGGACTGAGCCGCTCGCATTCAGGCGCGACCGCTTGCACTTCCTTGACGAACGCACGTTTGGTCTCGAGGTTCGTTGGCAGGCTCTTCGGCTGATTGTCAAAGGTGGCCTGGGTAAAGCACGTGATCTGGGTGCTTCTGCCAACCCCGCGCGGATCGAGTCCGATGAAATCAAATGACGCACGAATTCCCGCTGGCAGGGCAGCGATTCCTGTCTGGATGAACTCCGCTCCAGAGCCCCCAGGGCCACCTGGATCAAACACGATGGATCCAAGCTTCTCCCCAGTGGCCTTCTGTCGCGAAATCGCGATGCGTAGCCGAGGCCCTGTTGGGTTTGCGTAGTCCAACGGCACTTTGAACGACGCACAGTCCGCAGTCGAACCTTCGGAGCAGGGCTTCCAGTGAAGTTTTTGGGTACGGAAGGCGAACTCGGCTGCAGCCTGGCGCGCGGTCGGTGATGCAGAGGTCTCGGGCGCTGCGGTAGCTGGGATCACGGCAGGCACGAGGGCTGCGAACAAGGCGGCTACGGTCGTGGCTGCGGCAAGTCGCGAAAACCTCGATTGTGTCGACAGGTGTGGCGCACGCATGTAAATCTCCCCTGCATTTGCTCAGGTGGTTGCTTGCTGTTCAAGGGCGTCCTGAGTTGGACCAAGATGTCCTTGATCTTGGACGTGGCAGGACACCGGTGTCAATGGCCAGCGCGTCCAAATGATGAAACCTCCTGAAGCGCCAAACGATGTCAAGGTCTATCGTGTGGGCCCATGACGATCAATCGCCCCTCTCGCGCCCGCCGTTCCAACCTCGCCGTCCCCGGCTCCAGCCCGAAGATGCTCGACAAGGCCCGTGGCCTGCCGGCGGATCAGGTGTTCATGGACATCGAGGATGCGGTCGCACCTCTCGCGAAGCCCGAGGCTCGCAAGAACATCGTCGCTGCGCTCAACGAGGGTGGTTACGAAGGCAAGGTGCGCTCAGTGCGAGTCAACGACTGGACGACGCAGTGGACGTACGCAGACGTTGTTGAGGTCGTCGAAGGCGCTGGTGCCAATCTCGACTGCATCATGCTACCGAAGGTGCAGACGCCCGAGCAGATCGTGGCCCTCGACTTGTTGCTCACCCAGATCGAGAAGGCCAATGGCCTCGAGGTTGGCCGCATCGGCATCGAAGCGCAGATCGAGAACGCGCTCGGCCTGATCAACGTCGACGCAATCGCCACTGCATCGCAGCGCGTCGAGACCATCATCTTTGGACCAGCTGACTTTATGGCCAGCATCAACATGAAGTCACTCATCGTCGGCGAGCAGCCGACCGGCTATGACGTTGGCGATGCCTATCACTACATCCTGATGCGCATCCTCATGGCGGCGCGTGCACACGACAAGCTCGCGATCGATGGGCCATACCTGCAGATCAAGGACCTTGAGGGCTACAAGCGCGTTGCTGGTCGTTCGGCTGCGCTGGGCTTCGATGGCAAGTGGGTGCTACACCCCGATCAGGTCGCGGCTGCCAATGAGGTGTTCTCGCCGCGTCAGGAGGATTATGACCACGCTGAGTTGATCCTTGATGCGTATGACTACTACACATCGGCCGCTGGTGGTGCTCGTGGTGCAGTGATGCTCGGCGACGAGATGATCGATGAGGCATCGCGCAAGATGGCGCTCGTCATCTCCGCGAAGGGCCGCGCTGCCGGCATGGCGCGCACATCGACCTTCACCCCGCCTGAGGCGTAACTGCCACCAGGTCTCGTGGACCTGTGACCTGTTGCACACCGGGGGCTTCCGGTGGTGAGTGATCGTTAACGGGGCTACGCTTGCCCGACCAGCGCATCCTAGGAGTGACATGGCCCGCCTCGCCCAAACAGAAGGTCTCACCGACATCCAGGTGGAGATTCTCAAAGCCGTCCACACGTTCGTCGACAACGAGATCATTCCCGTGGCGAACGAACTTGAGCACAACGACACCTACCCCCAGGCGATCGTTGACGGGCTGAAGGAGCTTGGCGTCTTCGGTTTGATGATCCCGGAGGAGTACGGCGGCCTCGGCGAGTCACTGCTCACCTACGCGCTTGTGGTCGAGGAGATCGCGCGCGGCTGGATGCCCGTCAGTGGCGTCATCAACACACACTTCATCGTTGCCTACATGCTCATGCAGCACGGCACCGATGAGCAGAAGGCCTACTACCTCCCGCGTATGGCGACCGGCGAGGTGCGCGGCGCATTCTCGATGAGCGAGCCCGGCTGTGGCTCCGACGTGGCTGCCATCACCAGCAAGGCCGTTCGCGACGGCGACGACTATGTGCTTAACGGTCAAAAGATGTGGCTGACCAACGGCGGCTCATCGACATTAGTCGCAGTCCTCGTACGCACTGACGCCGAAGCGCCCGAAGGCTCCAGTGTCTACAAGCGTATGACGACGTTCCTCATCGAAAAGCCCTCGGGCTTCGGTCAGGTGCGCCCGGGTCTGACGATCCCCGGCAAGATCGAAAAGATGGGCTACAAGGGCGTTGATACGACCGAGCTCATCATGGAGAACCTCCGTCTAGGTGCAGACACGATTCTCGGTGGAGAGCCCGGCAAGGGCTTCTACCAGATGATGGACGGCGTCGAGGTTGGTCGCGTCAACGTTGCAGCGCGCGCGTGCGGGATATCGACACGAGCTTTTGAATTGGCCATCGAATACGCCCAGCAGCGGGTGACTTTTGGCAAGCCGATCATTGAGCATCAGGCAGTGTCCTTCCGTCTCGCAGAGATGGCAACCAAGATTGAGGCTTCGCATCAAATGATGGTGATGGCTGCGCGCAGGAAGGACTCCGGCGAGCGCGATGACCTAGTCTCCGGCATGGCAAAGATGCTCGCGAGCGAGTACTGCAAGGAGGTCGTCGAGGACTCGTTCCGCATCCACGGTGGCTACGGCTACTCGAAGGAATACGAGATCGAGCGCCTCTACCGCGAAGCACCCATGCTGATGATCGGCGAGGGCACAGCAGACATCCAAAAGATCATCATCGGGCGTCGACTTCTGGAGGAATACAAGACGCGTTCCTAGCGTCTGCTATTTCTTCTTCAGTGACAGCAATCGGTCTAGGCCGAGATAGATCGCACTGATGATCACTCCGAAGATCGCGATTGCGATTACGGTGATGATCACTGTTCCGAGGCCATGCTTGTCGACGTTGAGGAATCCGTACGGGTAAGCGTGAATGACCGCGCCGCGCACGAGTGCGAAGATTGCCCAGACAATCGGCAAGATGAGCGCGAGCGGGATGTCGACCCACTTGAATTGACGCCGCGGTCCGACGAGCAACCACACCACGACAACGACGATGGGCGTGAGCTGGTGCAGAAAGAAGTTGGTCACGACCTCAAGCCCGACGTTCTTGGCACTTGCAGCGAGCAAGCCTTGGTAGATGATGCCAGTCACCGAGATCATCAAGATCGTGTCGAGGCGCAGCACCCGGAAAACCTTGCCGTTGCGCCGCGGATTGGCTACCAGCATCCACATGATCACCGCGACGAGGATGTTGCTCCACTGGGTGAAGTACGTGAAGAAGTCGAAGATGCGCCCAAGCGCTCCTTGGTCTGGATTGCCGAGTAGTGAAGGGTCCGTGTTAAGGCTGGGGTAGGTGCCGAGCACGGTGAGAATGAATGACAGTCCGGCCCCGAAGGTCGCCGAGAGCGCGGTGATCAGGAAGAGCGGCCGTGCCGCTCGTTCTCCGAGTGGGCCGAATGTGACTGCTGTTGACTTCGTCGGTGTCAGTGTCGTCATGGCGTGAGAGTACGCGGGTGGGGCCCCTGCCGACCCCGAGTTGGCGCTGAAACACGCGCAAAAGGGCTCGAGCTACTCCGCCGGAGTAGTAGCTGCACCTGATGCCGCGCCGCCGCTACGGGTACGACGACGCTGGCGGGGTGCCTTGGATGCGGCCTCAGTGGACTTCTTGGGCTCGCGCTCGCCCTTGGAGTGGCTGCTCTCCTTGGCGCGGGCACCGTCTTTGGCGCGCCCGCCGTCTTTGGGGCGCCCACCGTCCTTGCCTGAGTTGCGGTTGCGATCGCCCTCGGGCTTGCGCTTGCCGGTCTCGCCGACATCCTCAAGCGTCTCTGCTCCGAGGCCGGCACGCGTACGCGAGGCACTCGGGAGGCTGCCTGTCACAGTGGTCGCAATCCCTAGCCCAGTGAAGACATGGTCACTCGTCGAGTAAGTCTCAAGGGGTTCGTTGAATGCCAACCCGAGTGCGCGATTGATCATCTGCCAACGCGCGGTGTCAGCCCAGTCAACAAATGTGATTGCAACACCACTTGCGCCTGCACGACCAGTTCGGCCGACGCGGTGCAGATAGGTCTTCTCGTCATCAGTGCACTCGTAGTTGACGACATGGGTCACGCCGTCCACGTCGATGCCACGTGCGGCAACATCCGTTGCGATCAGTACGTCGACCTTGCCACTGCGGAATGCGCGAAGCGCCTGCTCGCGTGCGCCTTGGCCGAGATCACCATGCACCGAAGCAGCGGCAAAACCACGCTCCACAAGTTCGTCGGCAACAGACTGCGCGCGTCGCTTTGTGCGGGTGAAGACCATGACGAGGCCACGATCCTTGGCCTGCAGGATGCGCGCGAGGAGCTCAACCTTGTCGAGTGGATGAGTGCGCCAGACATGCTGCTCAATGGCATCAACAGTCGCGTTGTCGTCACCTGGGGCAGCTGCCCGAATGTGCGTTGGCTGCTGCATATAGCGGCGGGCGAGAGCGATGATCTGCCCTGGCATCGTGGCCGAGAAAAGCATTGTCTGACGGTCAGCCGGCAGTTGCGTAACGATGCGCTCGACATCAGGAAGGAATCCCATGTCGAGCATTTCGTCGGCTTCGTCGAGAACGAGGATGCGGACCTTCGAGAGATTGAGGTCTTTGCGGTTAGCTAGGTCAATAACTCGGCCGGGTGTGCCGACAACAACTTCGACGCCTTTGGCGAGTGCATCAATCTGTGGCTCGTATGCGCGACCGCCATAGACAGCGAGCACTCGAGCACCCAAGTGAGTCGAAGCGGCCTCAAGATCGCTAGCGACCTGTATGCACAACTCACGGGTGGGGACGATGATGATCGCCTGCGGCGACTTGGGTACGGTCGCTGACTTGTCGACTCGCGCAAGCAGCGGGATGCCGAAACCAAGTGTCTTGCCGGTGCCCGTCTTGGCTTGGCCGATGAGGTCTTTGCCCTCGAGAGCAAGGGGAATGCACATCGCCTGAATCGGGAAGGCTCGTTCAATGCCCTTGTCGGCTAGCGCTTGAGCGATTGTCGCGGGGGCGCCGAGTTCGGTGAAGGTGGGGGGAAGTTCGGTGGTACTCAGGTCAACTCCTGGCTGTGGTCGCCTGGGGCGACGGGACAGTCGCCTAATGGCGACGAGACCTTTGCGGTCTCCACAAGTCTAGCCGATGAATGCTGATCTTCTAGCGGCCACGGGTACTCTCGCCCCATGACTCATGTTCGTCCTCCTGTTTCGGCCCTTCGCGATGATCCGCATTACCTCGCATGCGTCGCAGATCTCCTGGGGGTTTTGGCCTACGGTGAACTCGTCGCATTCGAGCGCCTTGCTGCCGATGCGGCGATGGCTCCGACCTTCTCCGATAAGACCGAACTCGCCTACCGGGCGACGCTCGAATTCAGCAGTTTCCTTCGCCTGCGTGATCGGCTCAGTGAGTTGGGCCTTGACGCCGATACGGTGATGGAGCCATTCCGTGAGCCGCTGGATTCTTATCATTCGCATACCGCACCGGGCGACTGGCTTGAGGGCCTGATGAAGGTCTATGTCGGCGACGGAATCTCATCAGATTTCTATCGTGAGATCGCTCATTACGTGGATAGCGAGACGAGTTCTCTTGTTCTTGAAGTGTGCGATGCCCGCAATGGGGACTTCGTTGTCGAACGTATTCGTTCAGCGATCGAGCAGGATCCGCGCGTTGCGGGACGGTTGGCCCTGTGGGGTCGGCGCCTAGTGGGTGAGGCCTTGACTCAAGCGCAGCGAGTGGCGGCAGATCGCGACGGCATCTCCACGTTGCTTGTGGGCGGGGCTGATCGGCCAGGAGCGGATCTGGCGGAACTAGGACGAATGTTCGCGCGATTGACGGACGATCACACCAAGCGGATGCAAGCGCTTGGGCTGGCGGCCTGAAGCGCTGCGATTGGCGTTGTTAGTTGCTGAAGCCCACTCGGCGTGAAGTGACGTTGCCGATCTCGACGTAGGCGATGCGATCGCCGGGCACCAAGACTCGTCGACCCTTGTCGTCGTCAAGGGTGAGCAACCCGCCGTTGGCAAGTGCTGCCTGAACGGCATTGGCAACGTCTTCAGGTGACTGCGCACTCTCCAGTGTGATCTCGCGACTGGTGTGCTGAATTCCGATCTTGACCTCCATGGGCATCACGGTAGCCGAGGAAGCTCGATCATGCTGACGGAGGGTGGGACAGTGGGAAACTGCGGATGCCTCGCCACGCGAGACTGCCCACGAGATCGGCGGCCTCTTCGAGGCTGATGCTGGTACCTGGGCTTTCGGCGCAGTCCCGCAGCCAGCGACGCGCGGCCGCCTCAGCCAAACCAAGAAGACCTGAGGCCAGGAGTTCGGCTTGTGTACTGGAGAGGCCGGTGTCTTCCACGATGACAGCGGAGACCATCTGCGAGCACACCTGATCGACCTGCCGCACTTTGTCGGCCACTGCTGGTTCGCGCGTGAGGTCGCTTTCAAACACGAGCCGAGAGGCTCCCGCGGGTTCGGCGACAAACGCGAAATAGGCCTTCATCGTCGCGTGGACGCGCTTCGTGTTGTCGTGAGTTGACTCCCGCGCGTGGTGTACGGAATTGATGAGCGTCTCAATGCCCTCTTCAAGCAAGGCGAGGTAGAGATCCAACTTGCTCGGGAAGTGTTGGTAGAGGACTGGCTTACTCACCGAGGCGCGATCTGCGATGTCGTCCATTGCTGCCGCGTGGTAGCCGCACTCGACGAAGACCTCACGAGCTGCAGCCATGAGTTGGGCGCGGCGTTCCTCGCGAGGGAGGCGCATCCCACGAGCCGATTCGGGCCGCGCTGCAGCGCTGGGCTCTGCGGTCATGGCCCGATCGTATCGGGGGCAGATCGGTGTGGCTGCCCCGTACGCGATTCTGAGATGTGCCATGAGGTCACGACTGTGGTCTCATTGGGTTATGGGGATCGTGGTCAATGCGCCAGAGCCAACGTTGGTGTGGCTTTCCCAGCGGGCTTTATCGGTACGGCATCGGCCCGGCGCACCAGGCGCCGAACCAGCGGTGATGATCCATGGGCTTGGGGGATCCAGCCTGAATTGGACCGATCTGATGGCGGGCCTCTCTGATCGACTGGATTCTTCAGCTGTCGATCTGGCTGGATTCGGAGAGTCTCCGCCGCCGCGTGATGGCGACTTCTCGCCGCTAGGCCAAGCGCGTGGAGTTGCAGAACTTATCCAGGAGAAACACTTCGGACCCGTGCATCTGTTCGGCAATTCGCTCGGCGGTGCGGTTGCTCTGCAATTGGCGGCGCGATATCCCGAACTCATTCGCAGTCTCACGTTAATCTCCCCGGCACTTCCACGGCTGCTGCCGACACGGGAGACGATGCACATGCCGATCATCGCGCTCCCAGGTGTGGGTGATCGATTGCTGAAGCGCTACGGTCGCGTCGATGCGGAGCGACGCGTGCAGTCCACGTACGAAGCATGCTGTGAGGACAGTTCACGTGTCCATCCTCAGCGCATCGTCGAGGCGGTTGCGGAGGCGCGTAAGCGAGATTCACTGCCGTACGTCGCCGATGTCTACACGCAATCACTGCGCGGATTGCTCGCGACGTACCTCGAACGCGGTCCGGAGCGACCGTGGAAACTGGCCGAATCCATCACTGTTCCTACACTCCTGATTTATGGTCGAGTGGATCGGATCGTCAACTCTGTCGCTGCTCATCGGGCGACTAGGCACTTCCCCAACGCGCATGTCGTCACGATCCCCGACTCAGGTCACGTAGCTCAGATCGAGCACCCGGAATTAGTCGAACGCGCCTGGCGTCACTTCATCGCCTAACCGCTCCAATTTCCACCGACGTCACCTTGCGTAGCCACAACTTTGCGCGTTAGGGCTACGCAAGGTGACGTCGGGGATTGTTAGAGGAGGTTTAGGTCTCGGCGGAGTTTGGCTACGTGGCCGGTGGCTTTCACGCCATAAAACGCGTGATCGATCTTGCCCTTCGTGTCGATGATGAACGTCGAGCGAATTACGCCCACAACCGTCTTGCCGTAGAGCTGCTTCTCGCCGTAGGCGCCGTACTTCGTCAGGACTGATCTGTCGGGATCTGAGAGCAGCGGGAAGGTCAGCGCCTCGACCTCGCGAAACTTGGCGAGTTGGTCGACGCTGTCTGGCGAGAGGCCGAGTACGGCGTAGCCATACGCGGTGAGGCTCGCCAATGAGTCACGGAAGTCGCACGCCTGTTTTGTGCACCCGAGTGTCAATGCGGCCGGATAGGCATACAGGATCACTCGCCTGCCCGCGAAGCTGCTGAGGGACACCTTGGCGCCGTGGTCATCAATGAGAGTGAAGGCGGGGGCGCGATCGCCCGAAGAAAGACGCGGCATACGGGTCAGGTTAGCGCGCTCGCCAACGGACCCCCGCGATCGGGAATTCGGGCCAGCGTGGGACGGTTGTCCTCGTTAGGACCACCTAAAAGGAGTACGTCGTGACTGTCCAGTTGCCCCCGCTCGTTGAGCCAGCCGCAGACCTCTCTATTGAGGAAGTGCGCCGGTATAGCCGCCACCTGATCATCCCCGATGTCGGCATGTCGGGCCAGAAGCGGCTGAAGAACGCGCGCGTGCTCTGCGTCGGCGCGGGCGGTCTCGGCAGCCCAGCTCTGATGTACCTAGCGGCCGCGGGTGTCGGCACACTTGGCATTGTCGAGTTCGACGTGGTAGACGAGTCCAACTTGCAACGGCAGATCATTCACGGTGCGAGTGACGTCGGTCGGTCTAAGGCGGAGAGCGCGCGCGACACGATCAAAGAAATCAACCCACTGATCGAGGTAGTGCTGCACGAGGTGCGACTTGACTCCAGCAACGTCATGGAGTTGTTTGCGGCTTACGACCTCATCGTGGATGGCACCGACAACTTCGCGACACGTTACCTAGTCAACGATGCCTGCGTGCTGCTTAATATGCCGTACGTCTGGGGATCGATCTACCGCTTCGATGGGCAAGCGAGCGTGTTCTGGTCGGAGTACGGCCCCTGCTACCGATGCCTCTACCCCGAGCCCCCGCCCCCCGGCATGGTTCCCTCGTGCGCCGAGGGTGGTGTCCTCGGTGTGCTATGTGCATCCATTGGATCGATCCAAGTTACTGAAGCGATCAAGTTGCTCACCGGCATTGGTGATCCGCTTGTAGGTCGGCTGATGGTCTACGACGCTCTTGAAATGACCTACCGTCAAGTGAAGATTCGCAAGGATCCCAACTGCGCAATCTGTGGCCCGAATGCGACTGTGACCGAACTGATCGACTATGACGCGTTTTGCGGCACCATTTCAGAAGCAGCTGCAGATGCGGCCATGGGCTCGACTATTTCGGTCTTCGATCTTAAGAAGATGATGGATGAACGTGAGCGCGGCGAGCGCGACTTCTTCCTTGTCGACGTTCGCGAGCCACACGAACACGAGATTGTCTCGATCGACGGGGCGGTGCTAATCCCCAAGGGTGAGTTCCTCGACGGTTCCGCATTGGCTCAGCTGCCGCAGGACAAGCCGATTGTGTTGTTCTGCAAGGTCGGCGGCCGTTCAGCCGAGGCACTCGCAGTTGTGAAGGGCGCTGGATTCAATGACGCCATCCACGTCGGTGGCGGCATCCTCGCGTGGGTCGACAAGATCGAGACCGACAAGCCTTGGTACTAGGTTGCGAGGCAGGCGCAGGCTTAAAGCGCGCCTTGCTTCGTGAGCCAGTTGAAGGAGATGTAGCCAGGCAGCGTCGGAATCCAGAAGGTAATTAGGCGGAAGAGAAGCACGGCCGAGACGGCGATGCCGCTATCAAGCCCAGCGATAGTGAGACCACCTGCGAGTGCTGCCTCAACCGCGCCAAGACCACCCGGAGTCGGCGCGGCCTGTCCCAGCGTTGCGCCTGCGAGATAGACCACGGCGATAGCTGCGAAGTTGAGTTCTCCACCGAACGCCTGCACGCATGACCACAGCACGACGATGTATGCGAGATTGAGGAGCAAGATCCCGCCGATACCTTCGACGAGCTTCCACGGTCGCTGGGCAACTGTGATCAGGCGAGGTACGACTTCGCGCAGGATCGGCCCAAGGCGGCCAAAGGCGAATCTACGTATACGAGGCACGGCAAACGCGGCAAGAATCGCCAAGACCAAGGCGATGACGAGAATGACCGCCCACTGCGGCGGGTCGAAGTGGAAGTTCTTCTGCGTGCCCGCAGCGATGCCAAAGCCGATGAGCAGCAGGATGTGTGCGACGAAGGCAGCGACTTGAGAAACGCCAACACTCGCTGCAGCAAGAGCCGGATGAAGCCCAGCCTTTTGCAAGAATCGCACGTTGATCGCGACAACTCCGAGAGTGGGTGGTGACACCAATGTCGCAAAGTCGCCTGCAAGTTGGGCTAACACGGTTCGTGGCAAAGACAATCTCTCAGGTACGAAGCCAGAGAGCGACCAAGCCGCTCCGAAGTACGTTGCAATTGACGCGAGAAAGCCGATTGCAATCCACCACCAGGTGGCGCGAGTGAAGAGATCGATGAGATCTACAGACGCAAGTTGATAGAGCAGAACGTATGCCGCCACCGTGCCGACGACGAGCATGATCAGGGTGCGTGGACGAATACGGCGCAAGTTGATCTGCTCGACCGCCGCATCAGGCCGAATTTCCACTAGCGAATCTCGCAGTTGAATCATGAGGTCTTTGCGCTTGCGCGACTTCATCTCCTTGCGAGTCGCGGGCGACAGTGCGACCGGCTGAAGCACCGGTAGTGCGCGAGCAAGAGTGGAAACTCCGAGGACACGTCGTCCGGTGCGGACGGCTGTGTCTGCATCGGTCAGAAGTGCGAGAGTGCATAACAACTCGGCGACGTCGATTCGCATCGACACGTCGCTCGCAGCAACAGAACCTGTCGGTGCGCCAAGGAGCCACACCCTGCCGTCGCTACCTAGGAAGAGGTGGTCAGAAGTCAACGTGCGATGAGCGATCTGATTTTCGTGAAGTGTTCGCATTGCTCGCCAAGCAGCCTCGAGTTCGACATCGGTGAGTGAACCCGCGGGAAGATCGGAGAATCGCGTGCCCGCGATGGATTCATAAGCAAGTAGGGATGAGTCGGGACCGATCTCGCTTGCAAGTACGAGGCGCGGAACCGGTGCCAGCGCACTCGCACTTGCGTATGACATCAGTGCTGCGTGATCGACGGCTCTACGCATGTTGAATGCACCGCGACCAGGTTCATCGCGCAGGCGCAACGCACTCCACGCGGCCGCGACTAGCCCAGCACCTTCGAGATCGCGGTCTAGAACCGTGACAGATAGTTCGGCTCCAGAAAGTGTTATCGCTCGGTAGCGCCGACCGACTGTGAGAGTTTGGGATGCCTCAAGTCGCTCCAGCGCGAAACCACCCCGCGCGAGCGCCTCTGCGACCTGGACACCCGAAGGGCGTGTTGTCGGGGTGCCGAGGGCATAACGTACGAGCAGACCAAGGGCCCAGCCGATGAAAAACGAGAGCAGCAGTCCGGCGATGGTGATGCCGCCGCTGATGATGAGCACTACAAACAACGACACGATGACGACGCCAGAGATGACGTTCCACGGTCGACGGCTCGAGAGTCGGGCAACGGTGACGAAGGTCGTCAATCCGCCGAGGATAGGTGCGGTCGCCGCTGAAGCCGCGAGCGTCGATCCGGCGAGCGCAAGAATGAGACGGTCAGG
>CAINMH010000149.1 GCA_903850745.1 uncultured bacterium | reverse complement strand
GCCGAAGCGCCGGACTCAATCTCACGCGCGCGGCACTCGATAGCGTGTGCAAGTACCCATGGCCTCGTCGTGAAGGCACCCGCAAGTTCAACGTCTATTCCGACGACATGGACGTGGGTCTTTGGGCCCGCGAAGGCGCACCGGGGGAGCGTCGGTGCTTAGAGACCCAGGTCATGGACTGGGCGGATGATGTGGCCTACTCAGTGCACGACCTCGAAGACTCGATTCACGCCGGATTGCTCGATCTGCGTGTCTTTGATTCGCAAGAGGAGCGTGATGTCGTCATTCAACTCGCTTCACGCAGTTACGCGACGCACATCTCAGCCGGCGACCTTGAGGCGGCGTGGGGCCGCCTCATCGAGTTGCCATGTTGGCTGCGCACGTATGACGCGACTTTGCCGCACCTTGCGGCGCTGAAGGACCTTAGTTCGCAACTGATCGGTCGGTTCTGTTCGGCCGCCGAGGTCGCGACTCGGGTGGAGTTTGGCGATCGTGACCTCACGCGCTACTCCGCCGATCTGCGCATCCCCTCCGAAGCCGAGGCCGAGGTAGCGATCCTCAAGGCTGTCGCGATGCAGTACGTCATGCGTCGCCCGGGGGCCGATGAGATGTACGCCCGCCAGCAGGACCTACTCCAGGAGCTCGTGGCCGCCCTCGTGCTCCGCGGGGGGCGAGACCTCGAGCCATCACTGGCCCCGGACTATGCGGCAGCCACCGACGACGCTGGGCGGCTCCGGGTCATCATCGACCAGGTGGCCAGCCTCACCGACGTGAGCGCCGTCCACTGGCACGAGCGGCTCTGCCCCTGAGGGCTGGCCGAGCGCCTACGATGCAGGCATGGCCGGACGCATTCGAGACGAGGACGTCACCCTCGTACGCGAGCAGGCCCGCATCGATGAGGTCGTGCGTGAATACGTCACCCTGAAGAACGCCGGGGGAGGCAGCCTCAAGGGTCTGTGCCCCTTTCACGATGAGCGATCTCCGTCCTTCCATGTCACTCCCAGCCGCGGCATGTATTACTGCTTCGGCTGCCAAGAGGGCGGCGACGTCATCTCCTTCGTGCAAAAGCTCGACCATCTGACCTTCGCGGAGTCAGTCGAAAAACTTGCGGCTCGGGCTGGCATCGAGTTGCGCTATGTCGAGGGTGGCACTGCAGTCAATCGCCAGCAGGGTCAGCGCACCCGTCTGGTCGAGGCCAACAAGATTGCGGCCGCCTACTTCGTGGGGCAGTTAGCTGGGCCAGAGGCGCAGACCGGCCGTACGTTTTTGGCCGAGCGAGGCTTCGGCGCGGAGACGATTACGCACTTCGGTGTGGGCTATGCGCCCAAGTCGTGGGACGCGCTCACCACACACTTGCGCAAGTCTGGCTTCAGCGACGCCGAGATCATGGCTGCTGGTTTGGTGTCACAGGGCAGCCGTGGCGTCTACGACCGCTTCCGAGGTCGACTGGTGTGGCCCATTGCCGATCTCGGTGGAGACGTCGTCGGTTTCGGCGCGCGCAAGCTCTATGACGATGACGAGGGCCCGAAATACCTCAACACGCCTGAGACGCCGCTCTACAAGAAGAGCAGTGTGCTCTACGGCATCAATCTTGCGCGCCGAGAGATTTCCAAGGAACAACGCGTTGTCGTGGTCGAGGGCTACACCGATGTCATGGCATGCCACGTCGCCGGAGTGACCACCGCTGTCGCCACCTGTGGCACGGCATTCGGCACCGAACACATCAAGTTGCTCCGTCGACTGTTGATGGACGATGACCGCATGCGTGGTGAAGTCATTTTCACCTTCGACGGCGATGCGGCCGGGCAGCGCGCAGCCTTGAAGGCCTTCGAAGATGATCAGCGTTTCGTTGCAGGGACCTTCGTAGCGGTTGAGCCCAATGGTCTCGATCCGTGTGAATTGCGTCAGCAGCACGGCGATCCGGCGGTGGTCGCGCTCATCGAATCCCGGACCCCACTATTTGAGTTTGCGATCCGCTCAACACTGGCGACGTATGACCTCAATTCAGCAGAGGGCCGAGTGGCTGCGTTGCGCGATGCTGCGCCCGTCGTGGGCAAGATTCGCGATCCAGCGTTGCGACCCGAATATGGCCGCCGGCTCGCGGGATGGCTCGGCATGGATGTCGAAACGGTCACCAAGGCGATCTCTACTGCGGCCAGATCCCAGGCTCCCGTCGCACCTCCGGAGCGCAATGAGCGCCCACGCCCAAGCGGCCCAGAGGCCACCGTCGAACGCGAGGCGCTCAAGTGCGCGCTGCAGCAACCCGAGGCAGTCTCTGCGTGGTACGCCTCAGTTGAGGATCAGTCCTATCTCGACCCGGACTATCGAGCGATCCATCTGGCTATCGCGGCAGCGGGCGGACCGCGCTTGGAGTTGCTCGATCTCGCGTGGATTGACGCAGTGTTGGCTGAGTGCGTGGATGATTCTGTGCGTTCGCACGTGCGAGCACTCGCCGTGGAGCCACTGCCCTCCAATGCAGGAGCCGACGCTCGTTATGCCACGTCGATGGTGGCTCGGCTACTCGAGATGTCGGCAACGCGCATGATCACCGAACTGCGTGGCCGTATGCAGCGAGCCGACGCAGAAACCGACCCAGAGATTCACGCGGCAATTTTCGCCGAACTCATGGCCGTGGAGGCCTATCGACGAGATCTACGCGAACAGGTCCACGGAGTCTGAAGGTCAATCTCGAATACGACTAGAGATTTGCACTCGTGAAGAGCCAACGCCACGACCTGCGTCGGTTACGGCTGCCACTCGACAGGAGTACAACTGGGCGGCTGGCACTTTGATTGACGCGCTCATGGCGGCCGGGCCTACTTCCTTTCGGAAAGGGGCCCCATCGCGGTCTCGGCACGACAGCACGTAACCAGTTATTGGGCTGTGTGCAGGTGTTCGAACAGCACGCCACGTTACCGTGATGGCACGACTGTCCCAGAGTTTGCCCACCACGACTGGCGCTGCGGCTTGCACCGGGACGGTCTCGGTCACGATTCGCGAAGAATCACCAAGACCGTTGGCGTTATGGGCTCGTACTTGGAACTCATAGGTCACGCCTGCACGCAAGCCCTTCACTCGAAGGTGGAGTTGTGAGTAGGGAACAATGGCGAAACCAGTCCAGGAAGGTGAACCTTTGGGTCGGTAGTTCACCCGGTAGCGATCAATGTGTTTTCCGCCGTTATCTGCCGGCACGCCCCAACGAATTGCAATCCAATCCGCATCACGACCTGTGACGATCAACTGGGTTGGACGGGTTGGCTGTGTGCGCTCCGGTGGACGCGCTGCGGCCAAGGTAGAGCCGTAGGAGGTGGCAAGACGAAGAGAGGTTGACGGCGTGGACCCGGTGATGTCTGATACCGGCACCGGAACTGGTCTCTCCGTGGTCGAGTTGTCACCTAACTGTCCAGCCCAGTTGTCGCCCCAGCATTGCGCGGTGCCGTCTGCCATGACCGCACACGAATGATAGTTACCGGCGCTGACGCTGACTGCGGTTGAAGCCGCGGCTGCCCCGATGAGCCCCGACACCGACACCGGGACGGGACTGGAGGTGGTCGAATTGTCACCTAACTCGCCGTCGCCGTTTCCGCCCCAGCATTGGGCGGTGCCATCCGCCATCAGAGCACACGAATGAGCGCCACCAGTGCTCACGCTCATCGCGGTCGACGCTGGCGTCAATCCGGTGAGACCCGACACCGACACCGGCACAAAACTGTCGGTGGTCGAGTTGTCACCTAACTGGCCGTAGCTATTGCTACCCCAGCATTGTGCGGTGCCATCCGCCATCAGAGCACACGAAAAATTGCCACCGGAGCTCACGCTGACCGCGGTCGAAGCTGGCGTCAATCCGGTGATACCCGACACCGACACCGGCACGGGACTGTCGGTGGTCGAGTTGTCACCTAACTGGCCGTTGGTGTTGAAGCCCCAGCATTGGGCTGTGCCATCCGCCATCAGAGCACACGCATGAGCGTAACCGGTGCTCACGCTGACCGCGGTCGTAGCGGGGGTCAACCCGGTGAGACCCGACACCGACACCGGGACGGGACTGTTGGTTGTCGTGTTGTCACCTAACTGGCCGTAGCTGTTGCTACCCCAGCATTGTGCGGTGCCATCTGCCATCAGAGCACACGAATAATTGCCACCGGTGCTCACGCTGACCGCGGTCGTGGCGGCCGTCAACCCGTCGATACCGGACACCGACACCGGGACGGGACTGTTGGTGGTCGTGTTGTCACCTAACTGGCCGAAGACGTTACTACCCCAGCATTGGGCGGTGCCATCCGCCATCACCGCACATGAATGAGCGGCACCTGCACTCACGCTGACCGCGGTCGTGGCGGGGGTCAATCCGGTGATCCCCGACACCGGCACCGGCACAGGACTGTTCGTGGTCGTGTTGTCCCCTAACCGGCCGGAGCCGTTTCTGCCCCAGCATTGGGCGGTGCCATCCGCCATCACCGCACACGAATGAGCGCCACCGGCAGCAATCGTGGACTCCTGCCCGCTCCACGGGCCCGTCCCTACAGAATTCACCGCAGCGACTCTAAAATGATACGAAGAATCCGAGTTAAGCCCAGTCACGGTGATCGACGTCGCCGCCGATGCCGTATGCGTGACAGTGGTCCAGGCAAGTTCTCCTACCTTGCGGTACTCAACCGTGTAATCGCTGATCGCCGCGCCACCATCATTGGCGGGTGTCATCCACGAGACATCCAGCGACGTGGGCGTTGCGCTCGACGTCACTACACGAGTTGGGACACCTGGCGCCACAGCAGGATCCGCATGCGCGGGCAGGATCGCTCCTGACACGCCGGTGGCCACAATCGCAACGCCCAAAATCGCCCGAACCAATGCACGTACACCGCTCACGGCGTCTCCCCAGTTCGGACAACCTAAGTGGCTGCGATTGGGGAATACTAACTAGTTGTTACTCTTCAAGTCCACCCAAAGAGAGGACGTTAGTCGGCCACTTGGCCAGCCGAATCCCGCTCTCCTTTTACCTGGACCCAACCTTCTCTGATGGGTCACTTTGCCCATTGCGGTGTCTGATGGAAATACACGCTAGGACAAGGGAGACATCATGAAGCGGACAACTCGAGCAACCTTCGCAACACTCTCAGCGGTAGGCGCGATCGTGGGTGCGGGCGCAGCGTTGTCGGGCACGGCCTGGGTAAATGCGGGCACCCAAGGCGATCCGGAGCCGAGCGTTCAGTCCACACAGACCGCTTCGACCACCCTCACCGCCCTTCAGGCTGAGGAGGCTCGTCTTCGTCACCTGCTCAGTAGCGTGACTCCGCAACCACAGCCGCAACCTACCTACGCGAGCACCGGTGCTTCTGGCGCTGGCGGTGCGGTGGAATCAGAGTATGAAGACGAGGGCGAAGAGTACGAAGACGAGGATGAGGACGAGGACGAGGCCGAATATGAAGGCCTCGACGACTAACGAACCACGTGGCTCCCGCACCTGGACTCGAACCAGGAACCCTGCGATTAACAGTCGCATGCTCTGCCAATTGAGCTATGCGGGATCAGCCCCAGAAGAATACCAACGACCGTCAGTTGGCTATTCGCCCCCCGGTTCGGCACCGAGACGACTTCCCGGCGACTTGTGTCGAGCCTGGGCGAGTAAGAGGCCGATCACGATGACCATCGAGACGATGATGGTGAGAATCACCCAGAACACGAGCAAAATGTCCATCCAAGATCCCAGCGGTGGGGAGCCGGGGAAGAATTCCCGTAGGGGTAGTAGGGCGAACAACATCACGGCGAGCCAGCTTGCGGGTGGGAATCCGGCGCCGATGTAGCCCATCACTACCCACAGCATCACCAGGCACGCTGCGATGCCGAGTATGGCCATGAGGCCGAGCAGGATGATGGCCAGCATCTTCGTAGAAACGGAGCGACTGACTGTCATGGCGATCGTGTCTTGTCCGATCCAATCGCCGGGCAATGCTTCCAACGGCAGGGGCGTACTGTCGCTCGCGACCCAGCCGGGCAGATCCAACGCCATTACGGCATCGGTGCCCAATATTCGAGTTGAACCATTAGGTGCTCTGTCCTTCGCAGTGATCAGCGACACCACTTCGTAGGAATCGAAGGGGTAGTCCTGAATTGTGCCAAGAGTCGACAGTGTCACTGGCTGAGGAGTCAGCAGCTCGTTGGCCGGAAAACGCAATGTCGCACCAGAAACTGCTCCCGTTATTTCGACGACTATGTCCTGTTTGAGAGTTTGCCCATCGTCATTAAACAGTTTTCCCGAAGGCGCGATGGAGATCAGCCCTGGAATCTCTCGATCTAAGGCGTTGACATCGTCGGCCGTGAACAGGACCGCAACACCACCATTGGGCGGCTTTAACGGAGGTGTGTTCGGCTTGAGTGCGGCCGAGTATGAGAGCAAAGTGAGAACGTATGCGGTCACCACGATTGCCAAAATGGCAAAAATTCCAGCCAGCAAAGTACGCCGGGGGATGTTTCGCACTCGCATAGGAACTCCTTTGACCTTGCTAGCGCGCGGGGACGAATGCTGCACGAAGCGCGGCTATTGCTTCTTCTTCGCAACCGACCCTAGTACGTGGCCGGCTTCGGGCCGCAGACCCGCCAGAGAATCCCACTAGTGCGGGGAATCCCAGCACATCGGTGAGTGAATAGAACTCAGTCCATCGCAGTGCCGCCGGACTGCCCACGGGCGCTCCCGGTGCGCCACCGCCCACGATTCCGTAGACGCGGTAGTTGCCCCACCACTGACGGTCATAGCGCAGAACGACCTTCTCGAGATCGCCCGTGCGAAGTCTTGTCAGGGCGCGGCGCACAGTTGGTGTCAGATCAGCGATCTGCGGGTACTGAGCACGCAGAAGCGCCAGAGGCACTGCAATCACCACCGCGTCGGCTCGCATGATGCGGCCGTCATTGGTCCGGACCTCGACCTGCTTGCCGGCAATTGAGACGTCGCGAATTGGCGTGTTGCGCTGAACTGTCACATCTACCAGGAGCCCGCTCACGATGGAGCTGTAACCACCGCCGACCATTACATCGCCGCCTTGGTAGGTGCCGCCCTCGGAATATGCGCGTACACCCAAAGCCGCCGGATCGATGCCGTACTCCTGCGTTATCTCTGTTGCTTCAGCCCAGACGCCGATGCGATCACGCTTCCAACCTTGGTTAGCTAACCAAGCGCCGACATTCTGCGATTGGGGCGGCCACACGTCATCGATCGAGTCAGTGAGTCCCACCAACTGTGTGGATCGTCGATCTGCTGCATCAGATTCGCGACCGGTCATCGTGTCGCGCGCGATTGAGTTTTCGTAATCGGTCCGAATGAGTGGGAGATTTTGCTTCCTTGCTAAGGGGACTATGGGGTTATCGCGTGTGCCGTGAATCCAAGCTGCGCCAAGCTCGACTGAAGCGCCCCAAGAACTATCGCTACGAATTCGCCCACCGACTCGATTTTGAGCTTCGACGACTGTGACTCTCACACCAGCCTGCGCCAACTTCTGCGCCGCTGCTGCTCCGGCCATGCCCGCACCGATCACGATTGCGGTGCGTGGTTGGGCATGATTGAGGATCCGTTGTGCTGCGTGTTGACCCGAGAGATACGCCCCCGTTGTTGTCGATGGGTGGTACGGGCTGGCGTATTCACCTGCAAGCACGATGCGGTGGCCAAGAACCGCGTCAGCAAGAATCCGGCGAACGTTGGGGGACGTGCCGGCAGGTAATGCTGAGTACGCGCCTCGAGCCCACGGATCGGTGTCCCAGCGAGATACGAGCGAGGCGGTAGGCAGGGGATTGCTTGCCCTAGCCGGCAACGAGATTGCTGAACTCTCAGTTGTGGCAACGCCAAGGGCAGCCACGCCCACGAGGCCAAGGAAGTGCCGTCGATCCATGGCCCAACGATGTCATGCCGGCGTTGATCATGGGGGAATGACGAGCGTCTAGACTCTCGGGGTCGGGGCGGTAGCTCAGTTGGTTAGAGCAGCGGACTCATAATCCGTCAGGTCGTGGGTTCGAGCCCCACTCGCCCCACCGGGTGCACGTAATTGACGGCGTTACAGATTCGACAGGACGGATCGGGCTCGCTGGCACTCCCGCCGGGTCGTGCAGGTGATGGTGGCGGACACCTTGGATTTGAGCGTGCCGAAGTCCATACCGGCAGTGAGGAACGCGGTGCCGATGTAGGCATTGAGAATGCTCACAAATTGTGAATTGTTGACGATTGAGATGTCACCGGTAATGACTTGTCTATCGGTCCGCGTCCAGGCGGCTCCCTTTTCTGCGGCCTTGTTCAACCTGACCTTGCCCCGCTTGACGTTCCCCGACATGTTGGTGACCTCGAAGAACGTGATTCGGTCGCCCCCGATTACGTCGTTCTCATCCTCGAAGGTGATTCGACCCGTCGTTACTCCTGCCTCTGGGGCGTATTCAAGGTAAGGCGACGCGAGATCGAGCCTGTTCAGCAAAGCGCCGATAGTCATGGTGCCGCTGTGCCCCAGCACCCCGCGCTCGGCGGGCGTCGTCAGGGGAAACTTGATTTTTCTTTTGCTGAAGGTGCTAATGAATGTTGCGGACCCAAGGCCCTGAATTTGGACACCGGCGACGCTAAGCCCATCCCACATAAGGGGCAGGAGCGTGATCGATGAGGGTCCGCTGACCTCGGATGTGATCTTGGCCTGGGCGGGCGCAGCAGCGATTCCCGCACCAGCGACGAGTGCTGCTGCGACGACGGCGCTCAGTAGTGAGGTGGTCTTGAGCATCGATTCTCCAAAGAATGTCGAGGTGTTGACTGGGTCCCTCGTCGTCTGCACATCGATAGTGGCATGGGTGCCACGTAGGTCGCAAGCTCATGGGCGACCACTTCGTCGACTAGAACGGTGGTGGATCGGGCATGGGCGTGTAGGGGTGTGGTGCTTTTGCGGTGAGGCCGCGTGGGCTGGTCCAGGTGGTTTCGCCCGAGTCGTGGTCGCGGGTGACTTGCCAGTTGCCGTGCGTTTTCAAGTTGTGGTGATGCACGCATAAGGGGTGCAGGTTTGACCTGTCGGTTGGTCCTTGGGGCCAGGGCGTGATGTGGTCGAGTTGGGATCGCCTCGCTTGGTGGTTGCATCCGGGGTAGGTGCATTTGGGGTCTCGGGCGTGAATGAATTCTCGAAGTTTTCGACTGGGTTCGTATTTGGTGTGGCCGAGGTCGAG
This sequence comes from uncultured bacterium, assembly GCA_903850745.1. Classification (GTDB taxonomy): domain Bacteria; phylum Actinomycetota; class Actinomycetes; order S36-B12; family S36-B12; genus CAINMH01. The sequence goes on along the minus strand of CAINMH010000149.1, from coordinate 424 downwards.
TATTTGTCCGGTTATCGGATCGTGGAGGAATCTTCGCCATTCATTGTCTGCAGCGAGGGCTCTTGCGAGTTCGGGATCGAGTGGCCCGTAGCCGGGTAGCTCTGCGGGGTTGTCGCGTAGCGCGAGGAGCGTTGGCAGGTCGATCAGGACGCCAACACTCACGCGGGCAGAGGAGTTACCGCATCCGATAACGGCAGTGGCAGTCTCGTGTGTTGCCTGACCCTGTTGATCCTTGCCATTCGAAGTGGTGTTTCCGGCGTTGAGGACCAACTCAACCAAGACATCTGCTCGGGCTTGGTTGATCGTGCGCACGCTCGCCGGATCATGCCCTGCGTCTTGCACTGCTTGGCGCTCTTCGGCGACGGATGCTTCAGCCATCTCGTTGATGCGTTCATAGAACGAGATGCCTTGGACTTTGGTGGTC
>CAINMH010000148.1 GCA_903850745.1 uncultured bacterium | reverse complement strand
GCGTACGCCCAACTGGGCCAGTCGAACACGACGAACGTCAATTACCTGCCCGAGCAGACCGACCGAGGCCAGCTCACCGGCGTAGTCACTCTCGGTGGATTCGATTGGCAGCGATACATCAGCAAGTCAGGCCAACAGTCCTTGGTGCGAATTGACCGCGGAGTCACCATCGTCGTTACAGGCACCGCCGACTGGGCGGCGCTGGAGCTATTCGCTGCTTCACTCCGCGGCTGAGTCCAGCCGGTTTTGGGCACCTTCAAGCCAAGTGCGGCACGTAGCGGCGAATTGTTCGCCTTTCTCCCACAAGGCCAGTGACTCTTCAAGACTGATGCCACCTGCTTCCAGCGACTTCACTACTTCTGTCAGAGCAGCGCGGGCGTCCTCGTAGGAGATCTCGCTGGCCGAGTTTGTCTTGGTCATGATTCTTCCTTAGTTCTGGTAGCAGTCAATTCACCGCGAGCGACGCGAATGCGAAGTTCGCCGAGCATGGGTACTTCTTGAGGATCTCGAACTACGGAGCCTGCATGCTGAACAACCGCGTAGCCGCGATCCAAAGTTGCCGCAGGTGATAAGGCGCGTACGCGTGCTGACAGTTGGTCAATTTCGACTAGACCGTGCTGAACGCGGCTGGTGATGGTGCTGCGAATGCGCCGGCGACTTTCGTCGATGAAGCGCGTGTCCTGCTCGACACGGTTGCTCACCACTCGATGTGCGCGCTGTTGAAGCTGAGCGATAGCGCGTGACTCCTCGCCCACGTCGGGGACGATGCGTTTGGCTGCATCGGTGGGGGTGGATGCGCGTAAGTCTGCGACGAGGTCGAGAAGCGGACTGTCCTGTTCGTGACCAATTGCGCTGACCACGGGCGTACGGCACTTCGAGACTGCACGAATCAAGGCCTCATTGCTAAACGGCAGCAGATCCTCAAAACTCCCGCCCCCGCGAGCAATCACGATGACATCGATATCGGCAAGGGCGTCCAACTCGGCGAGAGCCTCGGTCACTTCGGTCACGCACGCAACGCCTTGGACAGCAACCTCTCGTACCTCGAAGGAAACGCCGGGCCAACGCAGGCGCGAGTTGACCAACACATCGTCTTTGGCCGCGGCGGCACGTCCGCAGATCAAGCCAATGCGCTGGGGCAAGAATGGCAGTGGTTTCTTTCGATCAGGAGAGAAGAGGCCCTCCGCAGTGAGTACTTGCTTGAGACGCTCAAGTTGCTCAAGCAAGGTGCCCACCCCGACCGGGCGAATTTCTCTTGCCCGGAGATGGAGCGTCCCCTGCGAGGCCCAATACTCCGGCTTAGCGAAGACGACTACGCGCTGTCCCTCTTCAATTGCCGGCGTGACGGCATCCAGGGCTGTAGCAGAAATAACAACACTCACGGAAAACTGCTCGTCGGTGTCTCGGAGGGTGAGGTACTGCTGAGCGCCTGGCCGCCGCCGCAGCTGTGCGATCTGCCCCTCAACCCAGATCGAGCCGAGGCGGCCGATGTAGTCGTTGAGTATGCGTGCAACCTGCCGTAGGGGAGCGGGCTCCTCCGGCGAAGTCTGCAAGGTCATGGAGTGCAGGGTACGGTGTAGCCGTGGGAAAGGTATTGCTTGCATCACCTCGTGGGTACTGCGCCGGGGTTGACCGTGCGGTTGTCGCTGTCGAAAAGGCCCTAGATCTATATGGCGCTCCCGTCTACGTACGAAAGCAGATCGTTCACAACCGGCACGTCGTGGAGACGCTCGAAGAGCGCGGCGCGATTTTCGTCCAGGAACTTGACGAGGTGCCCGAAGGCTCGACAGTCGTTTTTTCCGCGCACGGGGTTGCCCCCTCTGTGCACGTTGAGGCGGAAGAACGCAACCTCAAGGCCATCGATGCTACGTGCCCACTCGTGACCAAGGTGCATCTTGAGGCTAAGCGATTTGCATCTGAGGGCTACCAAATCCTCCTCATTGGGCATGAAGGCCACGAAGAGGTTGTTGGCACTATGGGCGAGGCACCCGAGGCCATCACCATTATTGACGGGCCCGACCACGTAGTTGATGTTGAGCGGGATGAGCGGCCATTGGTGTGGCTATCGCAAACCACTTTGTCTGTTGACGAGACGCTTCTGACAGTCGATCGACTGCAAGAACGATTCCCCAACCTGCAGAGTCCGCCCTCCGATGACATCTGTTACGCCACGCAAAATCGGCAACTCGCAGTGAAGGAGATTGCGCCGCGTTGTGATGTGCTTGTTGTCGTGGGCTCTGGCAACTCATCAAACTCTGTGCGCCTCGTTGAGGTCGCTCTCGAGTCGGGTGCGACGACTTCTTATCGCGTAGATGTCGCTAGTGAACTCGACCGAGCATGGTTTGACGGCGCAGCAACAGTGGGAGTCACCAGTGGCGCATCTGTCCCGGAGATCCTCGTCAGTGGCGTGCTCAAGCAACTGGCGGAGTGGGGATTCGGTGACGTCGAGGAAGTAGTTTCGGCGCAGGAGACCTTGGTCTTCTCATTACCGCCAGAACTTCGCCGCGACCTGAAGGCCGCAGGTCGGGCCTAGTCTCTGCGTGCGCGATTGCGTCGTACGAAGCAGATAATGATGGCTGTGATCACCGACGCCACAATGAACGGCGCGGTGCGACCTAGCGAATCAAGCAGGTTGAGGGCCTCAGAGATAAGCAGTGAGTTGCTTCGAGTCAACGTGGCCTGACCGACCGTGATGATCGCAAGAGCAACAGCGAGTGGAGGGACAATCGCACTCCACCACATGCAGGCGCGTTGCGAAGCTATCGCGCAGTAGATCGTCGCGGCCAGGAGTCCGACGCCCGTGACCCAGCCGATGCCCTGTTTGCGAATGAGAATGTCGGCAATGGCCATCAGCACGGTCGCTCCGACGATGATGATCCAGATCCAGCGACTCGACAATCCGCCATCAACGACAGGCGCAGGTGTGGGTGTTTCTGTCTGCTCGCTGACCTGAGGCGCGGGCTCTTCGAGTACAGCCACTACCGCGACAGGCCCCTCAGACCGAAAAGCCTCATCGGGGAGTACATCCTCGACTCGGGCTCGCTCCGAAGGAAGTGCAGGGATCGCATCGGTATGAACTTCATCGTCCACTGATGCGGCCCGGAACAGGCGTCCGGTGCTGGGCTGGTCTTCGGTCACAGTTCCCTAGGCTACGGCAGCCCCATCACGGATCTCTTCATCCGTGGGTCGACGGGCCGCAGTCTCAATCTGAGTGACTTCTGGAAGCGGGCTTTCGCCGACACCTAGGGAGTTCATTTTGCGCGCCGTCACGAAGACACGAGACTCCATGCTCGCCACGTAGGTGTTGTAGTGCCCCACCGCACCATCGAGGGATTTGCCGAGTTTGCTCAAGTGACCGGTCAAGGTGACGAGCCGGTCGTGCAGTTCACGACCGAGCGTGGCGATTTCGCGAGCATGCTCAGCGACTGCCTCTTGGCGCCACATCAGGTCGACGGTGCGCAGAAGAGTCCAAAACGTCGTAGGCGTGGCGAGAACGACCTGCCTCGTGAAAGCCCGATCTAGCAAGCTTGGGTCCTCCGCGAGTGCTGCCGCAAGGAGCGCTTCACTCGGGACGTACGCGATGACGAAATCGGGGCTGGGTTCGTATGCCCGCCAGTACTGCTTGGAGCTGAGGCGGTCAATGTGTCCACTCATTTCCTTGGCGTGTGCAGTGAGTAGGGTCCTGCGCTCATGTGGGTCGTCGGTGTCTTGGGCCTTCAAGAATGAGTTGAGCGGGACCTTTGAGTCGACCACCAGGTTGCGGTTGTGATCAAGATGGATGATCAAGTCTGGGCGAATTGCTCCCGATTCGGTGCTCTGGTGGTCTTGCTCTGTGAAGTGGACGCGCTCGAGCATGCCCGCAGCTTCGACCATGCGTCGAAGTGATGCCTCGCCCCATGCTCCACGCACTTCACTTCGTCCAAGAGCGGCATGCAAGTTGCCCGTCTCCCGTCGTACGGAGTCGGCCGTCTGGGCGACCTGGCGTAACTGCTCGGAGAGAGTCGCGCTCAGGCCCGCTTGATCCGCGGCACGAGATTGCTCGACCTGATCGATGCGCTGGGCGATGCGATCAAGTGACTCACCGACCGGACGAAGCAAGTCCGCCGCCGGTTGGGCTTCAGCTCGGCCACGGCGTAATCCGAGCAACCAACCGCCGAGACCGACGAGAACGAGCAGAGCAATAACCAGAAGGGCAAAGACGAGGAACACTGATGTGGTCGACATGCTGTCAAGTCTGGCCGAGGGGTCTGACAGTCGGGCTGCACCTCTGCGCACCTAGGATTGCTGATCATGGGCCTCTCCATCGGAATCGTCGGTCTCCCCAACGTCGGCAAGTCAACGTTGTTCAATGCGTTGACTAAGAACCACGTCCTAGCGGCTAATTACCCCTTCGCGACCATTGAGCCCAACACCGGCGTGGTTGGGGTGCCCGATGAACGTCTAGACACGCTGGCCGAGATCTTTGGGTCACAGAAGATTCTTCCGGCGGCTGTGACCGTCGTCGACATCGCTGGCATCGTCAAGGGTGCGAGCGAGGGTGCCGGGCTGGGCAATCAGTTCTTGTCGCATATCCGAGAGTCCGACGCGATCTGTCAGGTCCTACGCGCGTTTGCCGACCCCGATGTTGTGCATGTGGAAGGGCGAGTCGATCCGGCTGAGGACATGGCTACGATCAATACCGAATTGATTCTCGCCGACCTGCAGACGATCGACAAAGCACTTCCGCGATTGGCCAAGGAAGCACGCATCGATAAGTCGAAGGTAGATGTCGTCGCCGCGGTCGAGCGTGCGCGTGAAGTGCTCAATAGCGGCAAGACCGTCTTTGCGGCCGGCCTTGACCCCGAACCACTTCGCGAACTACATCTGTTGACTGCAAAGCCGTTTGTCTATGTGATTAATGCCGATGAGGCGTCGTTGGTCAACGCGGATTTCCGCGCCAAGATGCGCTCGCTGGTCGCACCAGCTGAGGCTGTGTTTCTCGATGCCCAGACCGAAGCCGAACTCGTCGAGTTGTCCGACGAAGAGGCACTTGAGCTATTGCAATCCGTTGGTCAGGATGAATCAGGTCTACATGCGCTCGCACGCGTCGGCTTCGACACACTCGGCCTACAGACCTATTTGACGGCCGGGCCGAAGGAAGCACGCGCCTGGACGATCTCGAAGGGCGCGACTGCGCCTGAGGCTGCCGGTGTGATTCATACCGACTTCCAGCGCGGATTCATCAAGGCCGAGATTGTCTCCTTCGCGGACCTGGTGGACTCAGGTTCTATGGCTGAGGCAAAGTCCCGTGGCAAGGTCCGTATCGAAGGCAAGGAATACGTGATGGCCGACGGCGACGTGGTGGAGTTCCGCTTTAACGTCTAACGTGCCCTACCCGGCGGTCATCAATTCACGCTAGAATTGTGTACATGACGACCACGGTTCCACTGGCTGAGGCCAGAGCCAATCTTTCCCAACTCGTCGATGACGCTATGCGGACTCACGAGCGAGTGGAGATCACCCGCAACGGCAGGCGAGCGGGAGTCCTCCTCAGTGCTGAGGACTACGACTCGATCATGGAAACACTCGACATCCTCAGCGACTCCGAGGCGATGGCGGACCTTCGGGAAGCAGACGCGGCCATTGCTCGCGGTGAGATCTACACGTTGGAGCAGGTCGAGTCCGAAATGCGCGCGATGGGTCGGCTTCCTGAGTGACGTACTCGATAGAGCTCACGCCTAGCGCACGCCGTGCACTGACACATGATCTGCCTGAGGCCATTGCCGTGGCCTGCTGGAACTTCATCAGTGGAGACCTCGCGGAGCATCCTTATCGCGTTGGCTCTCCGCTCCGGGACGAACATCTCGGTAGGTACGCAGCTCGAAGAGGCGAATTTCGCATCATCTATGAGATCCATGATCAGGTGGTCGTCGTTCGGGTCGTCTCAATCCGGCATCGGCGGGACGTCTATCGACCCCGATGCGCATGGGAATGTCACCACTACCTGAGAGGGTCTTGCTATGGAACTGTCGGTCGTGGTCGCAGGTGTCGTTGTAGATGCTGATCGCGTACTCATCGCGCAGCGCCGTCGGCCGGTATTTGTTGAAGGCAAGTGGGAGTTTCCGGGAGGCAAAGTCGAACCTGGTGAGACTGAGCCTGATGCCCTCGTGCGGGAGCTGATGGAGGAACTCGACATCGCCTGCACGGTCTTCGAGCGCGTGCCGGGCGAGTGGGATCTCAGCATGGGCGCCGTCCTGCATGTCTATCTCGCCCACATTGAGGCCGGTGCTCCATCCCCCGGTCATGACCATATGAGTGTGCGATGGGTCACTCCCGAGGAGTTCGCCACGATCGATTGGCTCGACTCTGATCGTGAGGCGCTTCCTGCAGTGGTCAGAGCACTAGCCCAGACCCCTTAGGGTTTCGGGGTGACTGCCACTCGTTCGAACCTTCGTAATGTCGCCATCGTCGCCCACGTCGACCATGGCAAGACGACGCTCGTGGACGCCATGCTGTGGCAGTCAGGAGCGTTTCGCGAAAACTCGGATGTCAATGATCGCGTCATGGACTCTATGGATCTTGAGCGCGAGAAGGGCATCACAATTCTCGCCAAGAACACGGCGGTGAAGTACGGCGAGACAACGGTCAACATCATCGACACCCCCGGCCACGCTGACTTCGGTGGCGAGGTTGAGCGCGGGCTGGAGATGGTGGATGGCGTGCTTCTTCTCGTGGACGCATCGGAAGGTCCGCTTCCCCAAACCCGATTCGTCCTGCGTAAGGCGCTCGCCAAGCGCCTGCCCGTGGTGCTGGTCATCAACAAGGTCGACCGCTCTGACGCCCGCATCGCGGAGGTCGTCGACGAGACCTACGAACTCTTCCTCGATCTTGATGCCACTGAGGACCAGATCAATTTCCCGATTATTTATGCCTCGGCCAAGGCTGGTCGCGCTTCGCTCAATCGTCCCGACGACGCGGGCATGCCCGACAGTGAAGACCTCACCCCGCTCTTTGAGACCTTGCTTAATACGATCCCAGCGCCCGCCTACACAGAGGGCGCGCCGCTTCAGGCACACGTCACCAACCTTGACGCTTCGCCCTACCTCGGCCGTCTTGCGCTGTGTCGCGTACGCCAGGGCACGATCCGCAAGGGCCAGTCGGTCATGTGGTGCAAGGCAGATGGCAGCCAGGAGCGTGTGCGCATCGCCGAGCTCTTGATTACCCAGGCACTTGACCGGGTTCCCACTGATGAGGCAGGCCCCGGCGACATCATCGCCGTGGCTGGCATTAGTGAAATCACTATCGGTGAGACTCTCGCCGACGCAGACAACCCCATCCCGCTGCCCGTCATCACGGTCGATGAACCTTCGATCTCGATGACTATCGGCATCAATACCTCGCCGCTCGCGGGCCAAACGGGAAGCAAGCTGACCGCGCGGCTGGTCAAGAACCGTCTTGACGCCGAACTCATCGGCAACGTCTCGATCCGCATGCTTGCGACCGAACGCCCTGACACATGGGAGGTTCAAGGTCGCGGTGAACTCCAACTGGCGATCCTCGTCGAACTCATGCGTCGAGAAGGCTTCGAGATCACCGTGGGCAAGCCTCAGGTGGTCACGCGCACCATTGACGGCAAGATTCACGAGCCGGTCGAGCGCCTCACGGTTGATATCCCCGAGGACTACCTCGGGGTCGTCACCCAGCTCATGGCGCTGCGCAAGGGCCGTATGGAGCAGATGGTCAACCACGGCTCGGGCTGGGTTCGGATGGACTACATCGTCCCGGCACGGGGCCTAATCGGCTTCCGCACCGAGTTCCTCACGGAAACCCGTGGCACGGGCCTCCTCCACCACGTATTCGAGAAGTTCGAGCCATGGTTCGGTGAGTTGCGCACCCGCCCGACCGGTTCGTTGGTCTCTGACCGTCGAGGCGCGACTACCGGCTATGCGCTGGCCGCTCTGCAGGATCGCGGCACGATGTTTGTAGGGCCAGGCACTGAGGTCTATGAGGGCATGATCGTGGGGGAGAACTCCCGGTCAGACGACATGGACATCAACCCGACCAAGGAGAAGAAGCTCACGAATATGCGCGCCTCCAGTGGCGATATTCTCGTGCCGCTCATCCCGCACAAGCATCTGTCCCTCGAGCAGGCGCTCGAATTCTGCCGTGAGGACGAGTGCGTCGAGGTGACCCCGGTCAGCGTACGCATCCGCAAGGTCGCCCTAGCCGCCACCGATCGGGCCAAGTCCCGGAGTAAGAAAAAGGGCTAGTTAGCCGCGCTTGCTACCGGCTGGTAACTTTTCGGTTGCAATTATGTGATTGAGCGCTCCAGGGACCCTCCGGCAGCCCTAGAGTGCGTACGCAATCTTTATTGAGTCGTGCATGCAAGATCGAGTAGGAGGCGGTATGGCAGTCGACCTGGCTGTGCCGTCGAAGCCCGGAGCTACGCCAGAAGTTGCAGGGCGCTCCCTGAGGCAGTTGGCCTGGGCCCGCTTTCGCAGGGACAAGGCTGCGATGACCTCCCTCGGCGTCTTGATTTTCATCTTCCTCGTTGCAATTTTCGCCCCCCTCATCTGTTCGTGGTTTGGGGTGGACCCCTACACGTTTAATTCCAGCGTGATCTCCGATGACGGCGGCAAGCCAATCGGCGCGTGGGGTGGCATTAGTTGGCAGCATCCATTTGGAGTCGAGTGGGGCACGGGCCGCGACATCTTCGCTCGGTTGCTCTATGGCCTTCGCATTTCTCTGGCAATCTCCATCATCGCCACGACAATCACAGTTGTCCTAGGCACTTTCTTCGGCATCGTGTCGGGTTTCGCCGGTGGCAAGACTGATGCGGTCCTAGGTCGCTTTATGGACTTGATCCTTGCCTTCCCTTTCCTCCTCATCGTGTTGGCTCTCTCGGGCGCGCTCACTCAGCGCATCACTTCCTTAGGTGTCCCTGAAGGCAATGCATCGCGCCTCGTCTACCTGATCCTCATCTTTAGTCTTTTTGGCTGGCCGTATCTCGCGCGCATCATCCGCGGGCAGGTGCTCTCGCTGCGTGAGCGCGAATTCGTGGAGTCTGCGACCGCTATGGGCGCAAGTGGTCGGCGCATCCTGTTCAAAGAGATATTGCCGAATCTGTGGGCGCCGATCCTCGTCTACGCCTCTCTCACGTTGCCCACCTACATCGGCGCGGAAGCAGCCCTGTCCTTCCTCGGCGTCGGCATCCTGCCGCCCGAGCCCTCGTTCGGTGCGATCTTGGCCGACTCGGTCAACTACTTCAAGCTTGTGCCGAGTTATCTCTTTATCCCCGGCGGCATCCTCGCCATCCTCGTCGTCACGTTCAACCTCGTAGGTGATGGTGTTCGTGACGCGCTTGATCCTCGAGCGGCGCGCAGCTAGCGCTCGTCGTTCGACGCACTACCCGGCCGTCACCCGATGACCGGCGCACTACCACCGGATGCGTCCGGTGCGACCAAGGAGGTTAGATGGTTAAGTCCAAAGCCGGCATTCTTGCCGGCGTTGCGGCCGTCGCAGCCGGATCGCTGCTTCTTGCGGCATGCGGTGGAGGTGGCGGAAGTTCATCGTCGTCGTCGAGTTCGGCCGGGGAAAAGGGTGGAACTATCTACCTGCTCACGGTCGCAGAGGAATACGACACCCTTGACCCACAGATCCTGTACACAGGTGAGGATCTCGCGCTGTTCGGCGCAACGATCTTCCGCACCCTGACGGCCTACAAGATCTCGCCTGAGGACAAGGAAGGCACATCGCTCGTCGCTGACATGGCCACGGATACCGGTCGCGCCAGCAATGGTGGCAAAACTTGGGAGTTCACTCTCAAGGACGGCATCAAGTTCGAGACAGGTGCGGTTGTCGGCTGCGCAGACATCAAGTACGGCGTCTCGCGCACGTTCGACCAGGAACTCACCGGTGGTGGCCCCACCTATGCAATCGCCTACCTGGATATCCCCAGCGACGCTGAGGGTGCCTCCGTCTACAAGGGTCCCTTCAACAAGGACGCGACCAATGACGTCGCTGCCTTCGACAAGGCAGTTGTCTGCTCCGCCGACAACAAGACCATTACCTTCAACCTGAAGCAGGCTGTGCCGGACTTCAACTACACCGTCACTCTTGCGTCGTTCGCTCCGGTTCCTGCGGGCAGCGCGGCTGGTGCCGACTACGCGAAGAAGCCAGTTTCCAGTGGCCCGTACAAGATCTCGGAATACACCACGGGCAAGGGTGGCAAGCTAGTTTTGGTGCGTAATGACCAGTGGGATCCCGCATCGGACACCTACCGCAAGGCGCTGCCCGACTCATGGGTGACCGACTTCGGTCTGTCCGACACACTCATCGACGAGCGCTTGATGAAGTCTGAGGGCAACGACGCATTCGCACTCGGCTACGGCCTGACCACAGCGAACCTCTCTGTGGTGTTCGACGATGAGCAGTACGCAAATCGTCGTGTGAACAACTTCGATCCCTACACCCGCTACCTTGCGGTCAACGTGGCCAAGGTGCCGAACCTGAAGGTTCGTCAGGCAATCGGTGTTGCTCTCGACCGCGAGGCGCTTCGCCTCAACGCCGGTGGCAAGTACGCCGGTGAGTTTGCCGATGGTGCAGTCAAGCCGAACATCGGCATTGACTATGCGCCGACGAAGCTCTGGGACGGACTCCTCGGTCAGCCGGTTCCGGCGACAGGCGATCCGGAGTTTGCCAAGAAGCTCCTTGCGGAGTCTGGCGAGACAAACGTGACCATCACGTATGACTACGCCAACTCGGGAGCCGACGCTGAGAAGGCTGCGGCCATCGTGCAGTCTTCGCTTGCCCTAGCTGGCATCACCGTCAAGCTCAATCCGATCGAGCCGGGGCAGTACTACGGCACGATCTTTGCCGGCGAGCATGAGCTCATGGGTGCCGGATGGGGCCCGGACTGGCCCAACGCCAGCACGGTCATCCCGCCGCTCTTCACCCAAGAGGGAGGCTGGGATCTGTCGCAGGTCGACGATCCCGACTTCAACGCAAAGGTGAAGGCAGCGCAGACCGAGCTCGATCGCGCCAAGCAGGCAACGATGTGGCAGGAACTCAACACCTACGCCGCATCGCAAATGTGGATTGTCCCGACCCGTTTCGGTCTCGAGCAGCGTCTCGCAGGCAATAAGGTCGGTCCGGTCTTCATTTGGCCGGCATACGGCTCATGGCCGTACGCCGATATGTCAGTAACGAAGTAGTCCGTAAGTAGTTGTGGGGGAGGGCGTCGGCCCTCCCCCACAACGCATTAGCAAGGGAGGAGTGGAATGGCCGGCTACGTGACTCGACGAGTACTCATCATGGTGTTGATGTTGCTTGTGCTCACGTTCGCCGTATTCGTCCTCTTCAACCTGCTGCCGGCCGATGTTGCACGTCTCACGTGTGGCAAAACCTGCACCCCGCAGACCCTCGAAGCGAATCGCATCAAACTCGGCCTTGACCAGCCGGTGATTATGCAGTTTTGGTACTTCTTCAAAGGTCTATTCGTGGGTCGCGAATACTATGGTGGCCCTACGCCGATCGAATGCCCCGCGCCGTGCTTGGGATACTCATTCCAACGCAATGAGCTGGTGACCACCCTCATTGCGCAACGACTTCCGGCCACCATCTGGCTAGCACTTGGCGCATTCGCCTTCTGGATGGTCGGCGGCATCTCGCTAGGCATCTACAGCGCACTTCGCCGCGGCAAGTGGCAAGACAAGACTGTCATGGGCGTGTCCCTCATCGGATACTCGTTGCCATCCTTCTTCCTGGGTCTGGTGATGATCTATCTGGTCATCATTCAACTCAAACTTTTGCCCTTTCCCAGGTATGTCTCGCCTTTTGAAAATCCAGTGCAGTTCTTTCAGGCCATGTTGCTTCCGTGGATCGTTCTGGCGATTCTGTATGCCGCCTTTTATATGCGACTTACTCGAAGTCAGATGCTCGACGCGATGGGTGAAGACTTCATTCGCACCGCCCGAGCCAAGGGGCTCCCTGAGCGCACCGTCATCGGACGCCATGCGCTTCGCGCCGGCCTGACCCCGATCGTGACTGCAGCGGGCCTCGACCTCGCGGGATTGCTCGGCGGCGCCATTATTACCGAGGCGCTCTTTAGTCTTCCCGGGATTGGAAGTTTGGCACTCAGCGCTGTGGTGAACCCCGATCAGCCAATCATTGTGGGGACTGTTCTCATTACGGCCGCCTTCATCATCATTGCGAATCTCATAGTTGATCTGCTCTATGCCGCCATTGATCCACGGGTGAGGCTGGCATGAGCTTCCTTGAGGTCTCTAATCTGCAGGTGTCCTTCCCGACCGAAGACGGCATCGTGCACGCTGTGGATGGTGTCTCATTTAGCGTTGAGCGCGGCAAGGTACTCGCCGTAGTCGGGGAGTCAGGCTCTGGCAAGAGCGTGACATCCCAGGCCGTGATGGGCCTACTCAATCGCAAGGCGACGAAGATCAGTGGAAGCGTTGTTCTTGACGGCCAAGATCTTCTCGCCATGGATGACAAAGACGTACGCAAGCTTCGTGGTGGGAAGATGGCCATGATCTTCCAAGATCCGTTGTCTTCGCTTCATCCCTACTACCGCATCAGCAAACAGCTCGTTGAAGCAGTGCGAGTCCACCAGAATGTCTCCACGTCTGATGCGCGCAAGCAAGCGATCGCAATGCTTGATCAAGTCGGCATCCCAGCACCTGAACGCCGTATCGATGACTACCCGCACCAGTTGTCCGGTGGAATGCGTCAGCGCGTGATGATTGCGATGGCGCTGCTCAATAATCCTTCGCTGCTCATCGCCGATGAGCCGACCACGGCGCTCGACGTGACAGTGCAAGCGCAGATCATCGAATTGATCCAACACATCCAGCAGGTCTCCGACGCGGCGATCATCTTCATCACCCACGATCTAGGTGTCGTGGCAGAGATCGCGCACGATGTTCTCGTCATGTATGCAGGCCGCATTGTGGAGTATGCGCCAGTCGAGACGTTGTACGGCCAGCCGCAGATGCCCTACACGCTCGGCTTGATGGCGTCTATCCCGCGACTGGATCGAGACCCCGACGTGCGTCTTGACCCAATCCCAGGCAATCCGCCGTCACTAATCAATCTGCCCAGCGGTTGTTCCTTCAACCCGCGTTGCACATTCAGTGATCAAGTTCTGGATGGACGGTGCTCAGTCGATCTACCCGACCTCCTACCTGCCGGGGAAGGGCATCTCGTGCGTTGCCACTTGCCGATTGATACTCGCAAGGCAATCAGTGTGCAAACTCTCGCTGCGCTCAACGGAAGTGTGCTATGACGACACCGTTGCTGCAGGTTGAAGATCTAAAGATGCATTTTCCGGTCAAGTCTCGTGGACTGTTTCGACGCGTTGTGGGGCAAGTACGCGCTGTGGACGGGATAACCCTGCACATCAACAGTGGCGAGACTCTCGGTCTCGTGGGCGAGAGTGGTTGTGGCAAGTCCACTGCTGGCCGGTCAATCATGCGATTGCTTTCTCCCACCGGTGGCAAAGTCATCCTCGACGGTGTCGACATCACCAATCTCTCCCGGCGCGAGATGGTCCCGCATCGTCGCACTGCGCAGATGATCTTTCAGGATCCCTACAGCGCACTAAATCCGCGACATACGGTGGGTTCGATCATTGGTGCACCATTCATCGTGCAGAAGGTCAAGCCGGTCGGTGGTGTGCGCAAGGAAGTTCAAGAGTTGATGGCTCGTGTCGGCCTCAACCCCGAGCACTACAACCGTTACCCCAATGAATTCTCTGGCGGGCAGCGCCAACGTATTGGTATCGCACGCGCTCTGGCCCTTAAGCCGAAGTTGATTGTCTGTGACGAACCGGTCTCAGCGCTTGATGTGTCCATCCAGGCGCAGGTCATCAACCTGCTCCAGGATCTCCAGCAGGATTTCGGACTTGCCTACCTCTTTGTCGCACACGATCTTTCTGTTGTGCGCCAAATTTCACATCGCATCTCTGTGATGTACCTCGGTCACATCATGGAGACCGCGTCGCGTGACGTCCTCTATTCCGCGCCGCAACACCCGTATACCCACGCTCTCATGTCTGCTGTGCCCGTTCCCAATCCGCAACTTGCTGGAAAGCGCGAACGCATCATGTTGCAGGGTGATCTGCCCAGCCCGATCAACCCACCAAAGGGCTGCGTGTTCAACACGCGCTGTTTTGCTGCGCAGGAGCGTTGTCGCGTAGAGGTGCCTGAGTTGATTGAAGTTACTCCGGGACATCAGGTCGCTTGTCACTTCCCCATCACCGAGAGTCTTGGGACCACGCTGATCACGGGTCCGGATCCGGGCCTCACCGAGCAGCCAGACAATGCGCCCGATAGCCCCAACGCTGCGGCAACAAACGCCGTGTTTGAAGCTGGCGCCGAGCCTTGGGCGCAACGCCAGTCCTGACGTCAATTCCCGCTATTGCTTCAAGTGCTCCCGAAAAAAGTCGAGTTCAGCGAGGAGTAGGTTCTCCGCGATGATCTCCTGCGGAGTCATGTGCGTGACTCCACTGAGCGGTAGCACTGAGTGTTGCTTGCCAGATGCGAGCAGGGCCCCCGATAACTGCAGGGTGTGTGCCATCACGACGTTGTCATCTGCGAGTCCGTGCACGAGAAGCAGCGGACGCTCAAGATTGGCCGCGAGCGGAAGGAGGGACGAGCGGTCATACGCACTTGGATCCTCATTGGGATGCCCGAGATAGCGCTCGGTGTACGCAGTGTCGTAGAGCCGCCATTCGGTGACTGGAGCACCGGCGACTGCGGCGTGAAATACATCTGGTCGACGCAACACTGCGAGTGCGGCGAGATAGCCACCGAATGACCACCCACGAATGCCGACGCGCGTGGTGTCAAGTGAGCCGGGGTAGGCCACTGCCGCCGCTGTGAGAGCGGAGACTTGGTCGTCCAAAATGAGGCTTGCGAGATCACCTTTGACGGCGCGATCCCAAGCCGGGCCGCGCCCAGGAGTGCCTCGACCATCGGCCACGACGATGGCGAAACCTTGATCTGCTAGCCATTGAGTGCTACCGAAGGCCAGTCCTGATGCCACGACCATACGAGCATGTGGTCCGCCATATGGCGACATGATCACGGGCAGTGCCTTCGAACCAGGCTCATAGCCGGTGGGAAACACGACGACTGTCTGCTCGTCTCCCACCGGAAAGACCTTGGGTTGCACCAGCGGGATTTCGGCGCGTGATTCGATCTCACCAAGCAGCTGATCTTCACCTACTCCTGCGCGCCAGACCTGCACGCGCGTAGCGGTCGAATCGATGTTCGTAGATGTGGTGACGAGAGTTGTTCCGCCCCGAGTCGCACTCGACATACCAGCGCGCATCGGAAGTGGGCGTAGATCTGCATCAGTGACGAGGGTTGCTCGGTCATGGAACGGGTTATCGCCGCCGTGCACTAGCACCCAGTCAGGACCGTGATCCAACACTCCGTGCACCTGGAACCCCTTGGGGGTCAAGGCAACGTCGTCGCGCACGAGTCGGTAGGTGTCGGTCGCTCGATCAGCAATCACTTCAAGGAGACGACCCGCTTCGTCCCAGCTCGGGACTCCACTCACCACATCGATCCATTCGGGGTCAGTGCGCTCGCGCAGCAGTCGTGTGGCGGCCGTACGTGGATCAACCGCAAGAATCACCTGACGGCGCTGATCGCGCGAAAGCAACGTGACGAGTGGATCGCCGTGCTTCGACACATGCACGCTTTGCAGGTAGGGGAGTGCGTCGTGATCCCAGGAGATTTCGGTGGACGTGCCATCGAGCAAGACGAGCCACAGGGACACATCCGCATTGGCCGTGCCGGCCTGTGGGTAGCGATGCTCTGTCGGCACTGCTGATGGGTCGGATGGATCAGCGATCCACCACGTCTGCACGTGGGCTTCATCGAACCGCTCGATGAGTAGACCGGTCGCATCGGCAAGCCACCAAAACCCGCGCATGCGGTCGAGTTCTTCAGCAGCCGCAAAGTCGGCAAGTCCCCAAGACACGGTGTCGGAGTCAGGGTGCGTTAACCGTTCGGCGTCTTCGCCACTGATGTCGGCGACCCAGACTGCTCGATCGTTGACATATGCCACGCGCGTGCCAGTGGGATCAATGCGCGGATCAACCACTGGGCCGGGGGCCGCGACCTCGATGACTTCGGGGTTCGGCTCGTTGAGTCGCACGGCATAGGGAGTGCCCGAGAGCGCGAATGCTGCCATCGTGCCCTGCGCATCGACCGAATACGCCGTGACTCCACCAGAGACCTCGCGCATGCGCTCCCGCCGGGCACGCTCCGCGGCTGGCAACTCCTCATCATCTGCGAGGACGTCTGTGGGGTCGAAGATCAGGCGCTCGCTGCTCGATTCCAGGTCCCATGCCCACAGACAGGTCAGTGGGTCGGACCCCCCTTTGCTGCGCAGGAACACGACGCGCTCATCCGATGGAGTGAAGGCTCGTGGTGCGCCTAGACGAAAAGCGCGAGTACGGGCACGTTGACGGGGGTAGGAGTCAGCCATTCCCACATCCTCCCGCAAGACACCTGCCATGGCCATCCGTCTGCGTGTGCGCGTTTCGTCGGCATTGAAGCCGTTCAGGGTGTCTACGAGGGTCTGCCGTAGTCTGTGCGGGTGTCGCGACGACTACTGCTAGTTCATGCCCATCCTGACGACGAGTCGATTGGCACCGGCACGACCATGGCCCGCTATGTGGCCGAGGGTGCTCAGGTGACTCTGGTGACGTGCACTCTTGGTGAAGAGGGCGAGGTCGTCATTGATGAACTCGGCCACCTCGCGGTGACGCACTCAGACACTCTCGGCGCTCATCGTCAGGTCGAGTTAGCTAACGCGATGCGCGAACTCGGCGTCACTGATCATCGGCTACTCGGAGCCCCCGGCAAGTACCGCGATTCGGGCATGGTGGGCACTCCGAGTAACGAGCGCAGCGACTGCTTCTGGCGATCCGATCTTCTCGCGGCAGCGACCGATCTTGTTGCGGTGATCCGCGAGGTTCGCCCACAGGTCTTGGTCACCTACGACGACTTCGGCGGTTATGGCCACCCCGATCACATTCAGGCACATCGTGCGGCGATGTACGCGATGGTGCTCGCAGCCGCGCCGACGTTCCGGGCCGACCTCGGGGAAGCTTGGTCCATCAGCAAGGTCTACTGGACTGCGTTCCCGCGCAGCATTATTCGAGCCGGGATCGAAGCGCTACGGGCTCAGGGGGACACTTCTGAATTTGCGGAAATGGATCCTGACGACATCCCGTTTGCGATTGATGACGCGCTCGTCACCACTGCGGTTGATGGCACCATCTATCTCGATCGCAAAATGGCGGCCTTGCGCGCTCATGCGACGCAGGTCTCTGTGGACGGTGGTTTCTTTGCCCTCGCGGACAACGTGGGGGCTGAAGCTTTCGGAGTGGAGTACTACCGACTCGTGCAGGGGGTCCCGGGCGGAGCACGTGATCCCCTCGGACGCGAAACCGACCTCTTCGGTGGGCTCGCCGGCCTGTGAGCGCCGCATGAGTCTTGGCGCCCGGATTGCGTCCTGCCTCGGACTGCTGCTCGGGGGATTCGCCTTCGGGGTCGTTGGGGCCTTCATGCAGGCGTACCGAGCCACTTTTGTCTGGAATGACAGCACCGTGGTAATTCCATGGGGTGTCGTGGTGACCTTGATTTTCCTGCTTATTTTCGTCCGTGGAGCTGCGTGGCTGATTCGTACGCGCTGGGCTGGAGCGAGCTTCTTCGTCGGCTGGATCGTCGCCACCTTGGTTATGGCGGTCGAGTCCTCCTCTGGCGATCTTGCGCTTTCCGGTGGTGGCCGCCAGATGGTCTATCTCTTCGCTGGCGCGGTGATCGGCGCCGCGTCCGCGACATTCCCACTTCGTGAATCCCGGATCCAGCCAACTGCCGACGTACGATGAAACGTCATTCAGGGGATCTCGATTCGTAGGGAGGATTCGTGGCGGAGCCGAAACCGGGCGCTCACGCTGCATCCTCGACCTCTGTGAGCCCTCGCGGTCGCGCGATGCTGTGGGGCGGTGGTCTTCTCGCGGGTGCTGCTGTCTTCTATGGCGGGTTGCTGGTCGGTTCGAGTTCCGAAATTCCAGCGAACACCAATGTCCTCGGCGTGCAAATCGGTGGTCTGTCGACCGCAGAAGCAACCGCGATTCTCCAGGAAAAACTCGGTCCGAAGTCGGAGTCGCCAATCGCCATTAGTGCCTATGACAACACCGCGCTTCTTGTCCCGATCGACGCAGGCATGTCCTTTGATGCCGCGGCCACAGCGGCGGCTGCTTCCTCGCGATCACTCAACCCACTTGACCTGCTTGGACGTCTTGTGGCCGCCCACGCCGTCGATCCGATCGTGACGATCAATCAGGAAACGTTGCGTTTGGCCATCGAGGAATTCAGTGCCACCGTCGTCACGACTCCAGTTGAGCCGACGATTTCCTACGACGGACTAACCCCGACCTATGAATATGGTGTGCCCGGCCGAGGGGTTGACGTGGACGCGTCCTTAGGACGGATTGATGCTGCTTACCTTTCGTCTTCGCGCGTGGACCTCGTTGTGGTCTCAGTGCCGACACAGATCAGTGATGAGACGGTCGACTCGACGGTAGACGGAATCGTGACGTCGGCGATTTCTGGGCCAATCCGCGTCGAGGTGGGTGAGGCCCGCTCCAGTATTTCCCCAGAGGACATTGCGCAGGCTCTTCATCTGGAACCTGAAGGCGCACTGTTTGCGCCGGTGCTTGATGGCGACTTCCTTCACGACGTTATCGAGCAGGACCTGAAACTCGTTGAGGGTGGAGCCAAAGACGCCACCTTTAGGATCGTCGGCGACGTGCCGGTGGTTGTCCCCGCCGTTCTGGGCCAAGGCGTGTCCGCCGAGGACCTTGGCGCGGCAGTGCTCTCTGCCATGGAACAGACTGGAGATGCTCGCGTCGCACGTGTCGATTTGAGCGCGTCGCAACTACCCGAGCTCACCACTGAAGCTGCTGCGTTGCTCGGCATAAAGGAGCGCGTCTCGACCTTCACCCAAAGTGTGCCGACCATCGAGTACATGCAACACAATCTCGCGCGTGCCGCTAAGTACATCGACGGCATGATCTTGATGCCAGGCGAGACGTTCTCCATGAACGAGACTACGGAGAATCACAATCCTGATCCAGCCAAGGGCTATATGGAGGGCTACGTCATTGGTCCCGGTGGCGTATTCCAGAAGATGTTGGGCGGCGGACTATCGGCTGCCACGACGACCACGTGGTCTGCAGCGTTCTACGCCGGACTCGAGCCGGTCCAGGTGCAGCAGCACTCGCGTTATATCTCGCGTTATCAGCCCGGAATCGAGGCGACTGTCGCGTGGGGCTACTTCGATATGCAGTTTAAGAACAACACTCCTCACGCGATTTTCATCACCGCGACGACAGATGACGTATCAATGACTGTGTCGATGTACAGCACGAAGATTTGGGATGACATCACCTCAGAGATCGGTGGGTTTTACGCAACTGTGAAGCCACCGAAGATCTACAACGACACAGACACATGTTCAGCCCAGACGGGCATTGCGGGGTTCAGTGTTGACTACAAGCGTTTGTTCTGGATGGCCGGCAAGGTCGAAAAGACTGAGGATTTCAGCGCGAGTTACCTAGCTGGCCCAGAGGTGATCTGCGGTCCCGATCCGAAGAAGCCGACCAAGAAGCCATCGGGCTCCGGCGGTGGCTCGGGTAGCGGCTCTGGTAGTGGCTCAGCTGACCCTTCGAACTCTGGCTCAGCTGACCCTTCGAGCAGTGGCTCCGGCGCCAACTAACCTTTCGTCTTTCGCAAGACGTTGCTTTTGTGCCCTTCACTCGGAAGTCGCGGCTACGATCCATGTGTGGGGGAGCGAGAATCGGAGCACACTCTTTGGCAGGCGGCCGAAGCAGGCGATGCCGACGCCTTTGTTGCAATCTACGAACTGCACGCTGATCGCATTTTCTCCTTCCTGTTACGTAGGGGCGCAAGTCAGTCCGACGCTCAAGATGTGGTCGCTGAGACCTTCTTGCAGTTGTGGCGTCAACGGGAG
>CAINMH010000147.1 GCA_903850745.1 uncultured bacterium | reverse complement strand
GCAAACCTCGACGAAGCGTTTCAACGTCGACTCGATGCAATCGTTGACTTTGAGGAACCGGATGCCGATGCTCGCTTCACGATCTGGGCCCGCGCCTTGGGACCATTTGAAGGCAGTGTTGCCGAAAATGACCTGCGAATGCTCGCTGCCGTCGACATCACCGGCGGTTCAATTCGCTCTGCAGTTGTAACCGCTGCCTACTATGCCGCGGCGAAGACACAAACGATCGCCCGCGAACATCTATTGCGAGGTCTGCAAGAGGAGTGGCGCAAGGCTGGCCGATTAAACTTTCCTATTAAGGACTTTGGCGACTGGCGCTGACTTCATACTCAATTGCGCACATACTCAATTGCGTGCCTACTCAATTGAGTAGTGCCCCGACACTGGCGTAGATCATCTGCAAATTGATAACGTCGAACCACAACTCGTTGAAGGCAAGTACAGCTCCGGTACCTGCTCTCCCTTCGCGAGCGAGTTCGTTGAATGCAGATGAGCCCCACTCCGCCGACCACACTGCGTAGCCAGCATCCAATCCCTGCGCCGAGACCAGACTGGCGGAGTCAGCCACGATCTGGCGACTGGTGTCGAACGCGACACGCACGGCACTCTCGTCGGTGATCGTGGGTGCCTGGGTGACCATGCTGAAACCATCTACACCAAATCCCTGAGTGGCAGAGATGAACGCCGTGGTGGTGACGAAGTCCGTGATGGCCGATGCTGCCTGCGCTATCTCTTCGCGGATGCCTTCTGTGGCTACATCGATCGTCGCAGTTTCCTGTGCGAGTTGACCAATGATGGGTGCTAGTGATCTGACGTCATCGATTCCCACGGATGCGGCGGGTACCGAGGGCAAAACGACATCGGTGATGTACTGGGCGTTTGCCCGGGCCCCGCGAACGAGGAAGTTTGTGTAACCCGAAAGAAAGTCGGCGAGTTGCTGTTCAGATGGCAACGCCCGACTCGGCATGGATCGGACCACGTCCAGTGCATCTTGTTGCAGGTACTCAACCGATAGCGACTGCTCGCTCAGCACCGTGACCGCGGCGAGCAACTGTTCTTCGTCTGACACGTCAGGCACTGCCACTAGGAGTGCGCGTAGGGCGGCACGCGCGTATGCGGACCAAGCAAGAGCCGTTGGAGTAGACAGCGCTGACTCCATACCGAGTCCGGACACATCTGACCCCCGCGCGATCGCCGA
Organism: uncultured bacterium; assembly: GCA_903850745.1. GTDB lineage: Bacteria > Actinomycetota > Actinomycetes > S36-B12 > S36-B12 > CAINMH01. Next base: position 1,391 of record CAINMH010000147.1, on the reverse strand, counting down.
CTCTGCCGCGGCGAGTGCGACAACTATGTCGTCAGCCAGGATCGCCTTCGCGGCGTCAAGACCCTGGTTGCGAAGGAGTTCTTGATATTTATCAACCGTGATTGCGCGGCCCACAGCGAAGAGTGCTGTCGTTGCGCGGGCGTAAGCCGACGCCGGATCGTCAGCCTCGAGATCTCCTCGCGCTGCTGCTAGGTCACTTTCGATCACCGAACGTTGCGGCGCTTTCGCCGACATCTGATCGCTCAGTGCGGTGACTTCATTCACGAGATCCAGCGCCGTCTTTTCTGCTGCAACTAGGACGGCAGGGGGTAATACGTATGGATCTTCGGATACTGCGATGAAGCTCTGTCCGGTCAACTGCTCATAGGCCTGCGCAACGGTGGCAACGTGGCGCACATCGAGTCCGAGTTGTCGACCAGCCTCGACCGCGGAGATCGACTCACCTGTTCCACCCACCGTCAACTCGGTGTTGCCCGGCGGCAGCAGGACCGTTGTGTATCCCGCCTCTGCCGCGGACGCCAGCTTGAGCCCAACACCCCCGACCGTGCTAATCGTGCCGTCGGGACTGATCGTGCCGGTCATCGTCATTCCGGGGAGGAGTGGCACATCTCGCAATGCTGCGAGGATGGCAACCGTGAGGAGGGCGCCGGCCGACGGGCCATCGATGGGACCACTGACCGTGAAGGAGACGTCGATGTCACTGGGATCGCGTCCACTGTAGAGGGCGCCGACGGCGGCTGCGGACGCGGAAGCTGCGGTCCAAGCGGCCCCGGCACCCTTCGCTTCGAGATCACGTAAATCAATGCTGAAGTTTGTTGCGGAGCCATCTCCCACTTTCACAACGGCTGGCTCGACTCCGCCGATGGCGCGCGATGGATCAGACCATAAGACGGGCACCGTGATCTGCCTACCACCATCGATTGTCTGCAGGCCAGCGCGCTCGGGTGTCGTTGAACCGCACCCTGCGAGTGACATCCCGAGGATGGCCACACTGCCTAGTGCAAACAAGAGCGTTCTGACACTTCTCACGAGAATAGGTTAACCATTGCGTTAATTCACCGTCCCTTCTTTGATGCCCCCCTGTTTAATGCCCCCTTGTTTAATGTCCCCCCTTTAAAGGTGGGGCTGAAAAAAGTTTGCGAATTGCGAAACGGGGATAAAATTTCGCTTAAAGAAACGACCGGAGGTTTTCATGATTCGCCCATCTCGTGTGCTCGCGATTACCCTCGGCATGGTTACCATCGGCGTTATTGCGACGACAACCGCTGGGCCGGCCCTCGCATTCGGGACCTACAACAGTCCAAGCATCTTGGGACAGCAGGCTGAGCATGAACGAATCACGCGGGTACTCGCCAACAATGGTTTCGAGCCGAAGACCCTCGATTTACTCG
>CAINMH010000146.1 GCA_903850745.1 uncultured bacterium | reverse complement strand
ACTTGGACTCGATCCGTCGGCTCTCGGGTCGCCCCTGCGCGTGGCCCTCTCGAGTTTCATCGCGTTCGCGCTCGGGGCTGTCGTGGTCGTGATTCCGTATCTCTTCACCAGTGGTGCACTCGCCCTTGGGCTCGCCATCGTGATGTCCCTGACCTCCATGCTGGTCGTCGGCGCAATCGTGGGCAGGTTCTCTGGCAGGAATATGGCGGTCGCCGCCCTGCGCCAACTCGCGGTTGGGGCTGGTGCGGCCACAGTGACCTTCCTCATCGGGCTCGCCGTCAGCCACTTCACGGGGCTCAGTGCTACCGGCGGGTAGCTTCCGTTGTCCGCTAAGTTGTGACCTGCTCGTTACCGCGGGCACTCGATACGTCGAAAGGTTCCTTTCGTGCTCGTCGTGGTCTGCCCTGGTCAAGGCTCACAAACCCCAGGCTTCCTCCGCCCCTGGCTGGAGTTGCCCGAGGTTGCGGCACGCCTGAAGTGGCTGTCCGCCGTCGCCGAAATAGACCTAATCGAGCACGGCACTAACTCCGACGCCGACACGATCCGTGACACGGCCATTGCGCAGCCCCTGCTGGTCGGCGCTGGGCTGGTCACACTCCTCGAGCTGTTCCCTCATCCCGCCGACGCCTTCCGACGCATTGGCGCGGGCGCAGGCCATTCCGTGGGTGAGATCACTGCTGCTGCAGCTGGCGGTGTTCTGACTGCCGAGCAAGCCATGGTGTTCGTACGCGAACGTGGCCGAGCAATGGCGGCCGCATCCGCCCGGACGCCCACTGGCATGAGTGCTGTTCTCGGCGGCGACGCCGATGAGGTAGTCGCAAAAGCCGAGTTGCATGGTCTCACCGCTGCTAACCGCAATGGCGCTGGTCAGATCGTCGTTGCGGGCACCCTCGAGCAACTCGCCGCATTTGCTGCCGACCCGCCAGAGAAGGCGCGAGTGAGAGAGTTGCAGGTCGCCGGCGCATTCCATACCCAACATATGGAATCAGCCGTCTCTGTACTGGGCGGATACGCGCGCGCAATCTCCGTACACGATCCCCGATCACGTCTGATCTCGAACACGGATGGCACGGTCGTGCACGATGGACGCAACGTCCTTCGCCGGCTCGTCACACAGGTGGCAAACCCCGTGCGCTGGGACTTGTGCATGGCAACCATGGAAGATCTCGGCGTCACCGCGGTCATCGAAATCCCGCCAGCGGGCGTCCTCACCGGTCTCATCAAGCGGGCATTGCCTGGGGTGGAGACCCTCGCTGTCAACACCCCAGACGATCTACCGGCGGCGTGGGACATCATTGCCCGCCATGGCCGAGCCAACCAAATGGAAAGCACTCCGACCTGGCGCATGCTCGTCTCTCCTAGCAAGGGTGCGTTCACTCCAGAACCGCATCTCATTGCCGGAGCAGAACTCGCACCCGGCTCAGTAGCTGGCACAGTCACCAGTCGCCGCGAAACCACCAAGATCCTCGCCCCACACGGTGGCGTTGTCGTCGAGGTGCTCGCGCAGGCTGGCGATCCGGTCGCGCCGGGACAACCGTTGGTGCGCTTGCACCCGGTCCCGGGCTCAGAGGACATGTAGTGGTCAAGTTCCGCGCCTCGACTGGCGCCGCGTTCTCTCGAATCATGTCCGTCGGCGCCTACCGGCCTGATCGAGTCGTGACGAATGCAGAAATCTGCGAAATGATTGATTCTTCCGACGAGTGGATTCGCGAACGTTCTGGCATCAGGGAACGCAGATGGGCCGCTCCTGATCAAAGTGTCGTTGACCTTGCCTGCGAGGCAGGGCGCATCGCGATTGAGCGTTCCGGGGTTGCGCCGGAGGAGATTGGTTTGGTACTCGTCGCCTCGGTGACGCACCCCTATGTCACTCCCTCCGCATCCGCCGAGGTGTCATTCCGGCTTGGAGCACTCAATGCAGCCGCTACGGACATCAGTTCAGCGTGCGCGGGCTTTTGCTACGGAATCGCCCTCGGTGATGGAGCGATTCGCACCGGGGCCGCCAAATACGTTCTCCTCATCGGTGTAGAGAAACTTTCGGATTGGACCAGCCAGACCGACCGCGGCACGGCCTTCATTTTCGCCGATGGCGCTGGTGCGGTGATTCTTGGACCATCCGACGAACCTGCAATCGGTCCGGTCGTATGGGGCGCAGCGGGCGAGCAACACGAGGCGATCAGTATGACTCAGTCATTTCTGGCGTACCGGGATCACGGCGGCGACTTCCCCACCCTCACCATGCAGGGACAAGCAGTATTTCGCTGGGCAATCGGCGACATGAGCAAGGTGGCGGAGGAAGCACTTCACGCCGCAGGCATCACCTCCGACGATCTCGACGCCTTTCTCCCGCACCAGGCCAACATGCGCATCACCGACGCCCTCGTCAAGGCGATCAAGCTCCCCGCCCATGTGCCCGTTGCCCGCGATATCGAGTTCACCGGCAACACTTCAGCCGCCTCAATCCCGCTCGCGATGGATCGGATGCTGTCTGATGGGCAGATCCCCTACGGTGGTACCGCTCTGATGATCGGATTCGGGGCTGGGCTCGTCTATGCATCTCAGGTCGTAACACTTCCACCCGCACCACGGCACCACTAGTCAGTCAACTCACCTGATTCACCACACACCGAAAGGCACACCATGGCAAACGCAGAGATCCTTGCTGGCCTCGCCGAGATCGTCAACGACGTCGCAGGCGTCCCGGTCTCCGACATCAGCGCAGAAAAGTCCTTCACTGATGATCTGGACATCGACTCGCTTTCAATGGTCGAGGTGGTCATGGCTGCTGAGGACAAGTGGGGCGTGAAGATCCCCGACGATGCAGTCAAGAACCTCAAGACTGTCGGCGATGCCGTCGACTTCATCGAGAACGCCCAAGGCTGATCGCCCCGAACTACATCGGAGAATTCTGTGAGTCGCAACGTTGTCGTCACCGGCCTAGGGGCCACCACGCCCCTAGGCGGTGACGTCCCGTCCACCTGGGCGCGTCTACTCCGTGCCGAACCTAGCTTCGGTCGCACTCCTGCGGAATGGCACCAAGACTTGCCGTGCAAGATCGCTGCCTTTATGGCGGTAGATCCAGAGACAGTCCTCGACCGCGTTGAAGCTCGCAAGATGGACCGATGTGAGCAGGCTGCCGTTGTGGCGACCCGCGAAGCATGGGCAGATGCGGGCAGCCCCGAAGTTGATCCATTACGTCTTGGCGCAGTCATGGCAACGGGCATCGGCGGCATCCTCTCGATGCTCGGCGCCTATGACATCCTGTTAGATCGCGGCCCATCGCGCATTTCCCCGCACATGGTGCCCATGCTGATGCCCAATGGGCCTGCAGCCTTCGTTGGCCTTGATCTTGGAGCGCTCGCTGGCGTGCACAGCCCCGTGAGCGCATGCGCTTCCGGGGCGGAGGCCATCGCGTACGGCGCAGAGATGATCCGCAATGGACGCGCCGATATCGTCGTGGCGGGCGGCACCGAAGCTGCCATTCATCAGCTGACAATGTCCGGGTTCTCAGCGATGCGGGCGCTCTCTACTCGCAACGATGACCCCAACACTGCCTCACGTCCCTACGACATTGACCGTGATGGCTTTGTCATGGGCGAGGGCGCTGGCGCGCTTGTGCTCGAAGCCGAAGAGTTCGCTCGTGCACGCGGTGCTCGGATTTACGCCTATGTGGCTGGCGCGGGAATCACTGCTGACGGTCACCACATTGCGCAGCCGGACCCCGAAGGACTCGGTGCAGCTCGTGCGATGCGATATGCACTCGCCGAAGCCGATCTCAGCCCCCTCGACATCGTGCACGTCAATGCGCACGCGACATCAACTCCGCAAGGTGATGTCGCCGAGGCCCTTGCCATTCGTTCAGCGCTTGGGCCCAACTCGCAAGCCGTTATCAGTGCGACAAAATCCATGACCGGCCACATGCTGGGCGGTGCTGGATCAGTGGAGTCCGTTTTCACGATCCTCGCTCTCTACAACCGCCTAGCTCCCCCGACTGCCAATCTGCACAACATCGACCCACAGGTCGATCTTGACGTGACGCGTTCGCAACCGCGACCGCTTCCAGCCGGCGATATCGCGGCCCTTAAGAACTCATTCGGGTTCGGTGGGCATGACATAGCCGTTGCGTTCAGGAGTGCCTAGTGAGTGACGATGTACGTTCACCCTTAGTGCGACTCGGCGCGTTCTTCGACAATGGCGAATTCACCCTCATCACACCCGCAGATGACCGAGGTGCAGTCAGCGCCGTGGGTTACATCAGCGGCGCCAATGTGGTCGCATTCGCGACAGATCCCACAGTTCAGGGTGGGGCGATGGGCTCGGATGGCTGCCGCGCAATCGTGGCTGCCTATGACCGTGCCGTGGCCGACAACGCGCCCATCGTCGGGCTCTGGCATTCCGGTGGCGCACGTCTGCGTGAAGGAGTGGCCAGTCTCGACGGAGTGGGTCGAGTGTTCGCAGCCATGACGCGCGCTTCAGGTCGAGTCCCCCAGATTTCCGTCGTCTTAGGTCCAGCAGCGGGTGGTGCCGCATACGGTCCAGCGCTCACCGACATCGTGATCCTCGCGCCCGAGGGCCGGATTTTCGTCACGGGCCCTGAAGTGGTGCGTTCGGTCACCGGCGAAGACGTCGACATGCTCCGTCTAGGTGGCCCAGAGCCGCACGGCCGTCGCAGTGGCGTGGTGCACATCGTTGCTGAGTCTGAGGAAGACGCGCTCGAACAGGCCCGCAGACTGTGTCTCCTCCTTGGTCGACAAGGCTCCCTCGACCTCGATGCAGTTGAAGACACCAATCTTGGTGCGTTTCTGCCTGACTCGGCGCGTCGTGCATATGACGTACACCCGCTCGTCCATGGATTCTGCGATCCGGGCTCTGTTGTCGAACTTCATGAGCGCTGGTCCCCCAACATTGTCACCGCACTGGGTCGCCTAAGCGGACGTACCATTGGCATAGTGGCCAATAACCCGCTGCGCCTTGGTGGTTGCTTGGACTCCTCAAGTGCGGAGAAGGCCTCGCGTTTCGTGCGCATGTGTGATGCCTTCGCAGTGCCGCTCGTTGTCTTGGTTGATGTTCCGGGCTATCTGCCGGGCGTTGGGCAAGAGTGGGAAGGCGTGGTTCGCCGCGGCGCCAAATTGCTCCACGCGTTCGCCGAGTGTGTTGTGCCGCGCGTGACTGTCGTGACGCGCAAGGCATATGGCGGCGCATATGTCGCTATGAACTCTGCTTCGCTCGGGGCTACTCGCGTGTTTGCGTGGCCTAATGCTGAAGTTGCAGTCATGGGTTCCGTCGCCGCCGTACGCATCCTGCATCGACGCAGACTCGCCGAACTCACCGACGAGGAGCAGCGCGCGGAGATGGAACTCGAACTCGCTGCCGAACACGAAGTCATCTCTGGTGGAGTGACCCGAGCAGTCGAGTTGGGATTTGTTGACGAGATCGTCGCTCCGTCGGAGACGCGTAGACGAGTCGCGAAGGTCATCCTTGACACACCGGGCGTTCGTGGTCTACACGGCAATATCCCGCTGTAGCGCTAAATCGCGTTGTGCAACCTCGCGTGTGACATGTGTCCACCAGCCATTCGATACGGTTCCAAGGCCCGATCCCAATCGGCTCCGAGAAGCTTCTCCAACTCGGCCCGCAAATCCCCACCACTTGCGAGAGCCGCGCGGATTCGGTCCTCGTGAATCATGACGTCGCCGTACGGACCAGTTGCCGCTCGATAAATGCCAAGTTCGGGAGTGGCAGAGAAGCGCTCCGCCTCATGTCCTTCTGACGCATCTTCGGTGACCTCGAACCGCAGGTCCGGGAATGCCCGCAGAGCGCTGGCCAGACGGGCTGCAGTGCCTGCTGGACCAGACCATGAATACTCAGCACGCACAGTGCCCGGGTGGACAGGTTGCGGGACCCAATCAAGCCGAACGTCCCCGCCAAGTTCGGCCGAAAACGCCCACTCCACATGGGGGCAGACCGCACGAACGCATGCGTGTACAAAGACCACACCGCGGGTACGCGACATAACTCACCTCTCATCAGTTGCGCCTTCCCCAGCGTCCTGATCGAAGTAAGTCACACCAGTGTAACCCCGGTCACACGGTGCGTGGCAAATCGATTAGTCCAGGGCGAGGACTCGGGCCACCAGCCGCGCAGCCTGCCCGCCCTCTTCTAGGGCGATTCCGAGGGCGCGAGGCACGTCTAGATCGTCCAAGAGAGCTGCCGAGATGGCTGCCACGGCGGCCTCAGAGCCGCCTCGACGGCCTGCCGCCGCATGGAGGGAGTCAAGCTGGCCCTCGGCGATATCTAGCCCGGACATCGTGAACTCCCATGGCGCAGCCCAAAGTCGATCAGTGAGGAGCAACCGGAGCGCCGCAGCCCGATGTCCTTCGAGCAGATCTGAGACGAGTACCAAATTGCCCGTGGACTTCGCCATCTTCTCGCCATCGACCATGACCGTGCCGACATGCATCCAGGCCCGCGCGAAGGGAGCCACACCAGTCGCTGCCTCGGCTTGCGCAGTTTCATAGGCATGATGCGGAAAGGCCAGATCGGCTCCGCCTGCATGAATATCCAATGATGACCCGAAGGTGCGCAGGACCATCGCTGTGCATTCTGCATGCCAGCCGGGTCGACCAGGCCCCCACGGACTCGGCCACGAGGGATCATCTGCTGCGCTCGCACGCCACACCGGCACGTCTAGTGCGTCTTCCTTTTGGGGGTCTTCGGGACTTTCTCCGAAGCGTGCACAAGCAGCAAGGGCAACGTCACGTGCCAGTCCATGGCGCGTGGGCACATCGCCGCCGCGGAAATACACGGTGCCATTGCGCTCATATGCAGAGCCGACACTGAGTAAGACTTCGGCAAGTCGAATGACTGCGTCAATGTTTTGGTGCGCACGTGGTTCAAAATCTGGTCGACGCACATGTAGATCAGACATATCGCGGTCGAACCTGTATTGCTGCATCGCCGCAAACTCGTCGTAGGGCGCTCCCGCACGCAAGGCCGCCGCGGTGAGCACGTCATCGACATCGGTGATGTTACGCGTGAGCAGAACCTCTAGCCCCGAATGGCGTAGCGCACGGGTCAGGGTGTCGACCCACACGAAGGTCGCCGCGTGGCCAAGGTGCGTCACGTCGTAGGGCGTGATCCCACAGGAGTAAATGCGAACCGGGCCGACCAGCGGGACCTCGCGACCCCCAAGGCGGAGCGGGCCCGCGGCAATCGAATCGTGCGTCATAGGGATGAGGCTACTCGCGCTAGCCTCGCTCGTATGGGTCGCCAGCCACTCCTCGAATCAGTGGATCCCTCATGGCTGCCAATTTTGCGCCCCCATGAGGCAACCTTGGAGCAGATCGGCGAGCGACTACGCGCCGAAATAGCAGCAGGTCGAGCATGGCTGCCCGCTGATGAAGTCGTCCTTCGCGCCTTTCAACTCCCCCTTCCAGACGTCCGGGTGCTCATCGTGGGCCAGGACCCCTACCCCACGCCCGGCCACCCCGTCGGCCTTTCCTTTTCCGTAGCGCCACTTGTGCAGCCACTCCCGCGGAGTCTGCAGAACATCTACTCGGAACTTCACTCGGATCTGGGAGTGGAGCCATCCGCCTCCGGGGACCTCACGGCCTGGAACCTGCGTGGCGTGATGCTGCTTAATCGCGTTCTGACAGTGGGCACCGGCCAACCAGGTAGTCACCGAGGTTGGGGCTGGGAAGAGATCACCGATGCCGCCGTGCAGGGGCTCGCCCAACGTGGCGGCCCCTTGGTCGCGATTTTGTGGGGCAAGGACGCGCAAGCAGTCTCTGGACTCTTGGGGAACGTGCCGATCATCGCCAGCGCGCACCCGAGCCCCTTGAGCGCATATCGCGGGTTCTTCGGCTCACGACCATTCAGTCGAGCCAATCAGGTGCTGATCGAATCAGGAGCCGAACCGATCAACTGGTCGACTGGATCCGGCTAGTTACTCCGCGAGGATCGCTGCCACGACAGATTCGAGCATTCCGGCTCTCACCGCACCGATGACGCGAGCTGCGACGCGGCCCTGCTTATCAATCACCACTGTGGTCGGCACTGCCTCGGGCGGAACCGTCGGGATCGTAAGCAGAATCGAAGCGCTGCGATCGACAATGCTCGGATAGGGAATCCCATACGTCGAGATCATCGCGCGGGCATCATCTGGCTGATCCTTCACGTCTAGGCCTACAAACACTGCTTCACCCTCGAGCGCGTTGGCGAGTTCGACCAAGATGGGGAGCTCTTCCTTACAGGGTTCACACCACGACGCCCACGAATTCAGCACGACGACTTGTCCACGAAAGGTATCGAGATCGAGGTATCCGCCATCAACGGTGAGACCACTCACGACGGGCAGGTCTGGGCGTTCGTCTGGAGCAAAGACCGAGACTCCAATACCGGAGATACCGGTGCCTGAGGCGGTGGATGCTGAGGAATCGCCAGAGCGCCCGCATCCAGCCAACACGCCCGCAAGCACAAACACACCTGCCGCCAGGAGGAGCCGTCGATTCACGACACGACAATATCCGGTGAATGCTCCTCATCCAGTTTTCGAGCTTTGCGCTCTTCGCTGGTGAACCACTCCACGGCAATGAGCATCATCCAGCCAGCCTCAATCACCATGACCAGCGCCCACATCAGTGCACCCGCTAACTGCTGGTCAGCCTTAGGGTCCGGGCCAAAAGTGCGTTGTGCTTCAGCGAAGACGGAATACAGCACCACAGGCGAGAAATAGATCACCGCTCCCACCACAGCTTCTGGGACCATCATTATGGACATCGACGCGAGGCGATGACTTGGTGCGATCTGGCGGGGCAACATGTTATTGCCGATCATCGGCAGGTAGAACAGAACTGATGCGATGAGAAACAGGGGCTTTTCGACGAAAACATCGGCGTCGTGGTTGCGCAGGGCCCAATCGAAAAATGGCGTGAAGTGCGTGAAGACCAATACACCCGCGAAAAGAAGCCACGTCACGATGGGATCGGTGAAAAAGCGCACACCTCGACTACGCATGATGGGTAAGACATAGGCACGCCTCGCCCGGGGGCTACTCGCGCGAACCCACAACGTCACCGGTAGGCCGAGGACAAGTAGTGGCGCTGCCGCCATCATGACAATGAGATGTTGCGTCATGTGCACCCAGAAGAATGTGTGCGACCAAGCCGCTAGGGGCCCCAGATAGGCAATACACAAACAGGCCCAGCCACACATGAATGCCCAAGTGGCCCCTGCAGGCCAGCCACATTGTGGCGACATTTTTCGAACTCGCCGTACGCCCCACATGTAGAGAACCGGCATAACGATCAGATTCACAACGATGAAGAGGTCAAAGGACCAAGCAGAGAAGAACTCACGCATGGTCGACACGCTCCATTCCGGGTTTCCGCACGTTTGGTAGTCGTGGCCCTTATTTAAGGGTAGCCTCGGCTTTCGTGAAGAGGCTGCTGATAGTACTGGGGACCGTATTTTTGGGCATCGGCATCGTGGCCGGTACCGCGGCGTGGGCTCACTGGAAGGCTGCAGAGCCTGCGGTGCTCAAAGCTGTGGTCGATGGGACAGCTTCGACCCCAGACGGCGAACTCCCCCTCGCCAAACTCGAGATGTCGATCTACCCTCAGTCCTCGGCCGCGATTCCAGGACCAGCGCTCAACGACACCTTTGCAAACAATGCAGCCGCTAGCCAAGGATGGCCGTTTTATTGGCCTTCCTCGTCGATCGAGTTGCCGGCCAACTCACTAGTTCAGGTGACGATTCACCAATATGACTCCGGAGGCACGATTTACAACCCGTGGTTGGCAAAGCCGCAGGGCATCGTGGAGGGTTCCTACACGATTAACGGAAAGCCAGAGGTTGGTGTCGAGCCCTCCAACGTTGCGCACACGTTCACCCTCCACATGTACCCCGAAGGCAATCAGCCCTATCTCTTCGTCAGCGTGCCCGTGCCCGCTCAGTCAGCCAATGCCCCGACAGATGCGAATGGCTATCCCACTAAACCGATTGATGTGACCTTCACGTTCCGCACGGGCGCCCCTGGCACCTACGTATGGAACTGCGAGTTCCCCTGTGGCACTAACTACGTCTCCTTCGGAGGACCCATGAGTCAGCGCGGCTACATGAGCGGAACGGTCACGGTGGTCTGATGTCACTTGATGAACGTCCTCCCACATCGGCAGATGGACCCGAAGAGCCCACGAATCGCCCGCTCCCCCTGCATATGGTGCGTGAGTGGCTCAAGCGCCCCTACGCCCGACGCATAGTCGTACTCACCTTCATCATCACTGCTGGGTGGATCGCGGCCACGTTCTTGGTCATCTACTTCATGAATATGTCGGGCGGACCCGCTTCCTCGATCATGTCGGAGATCCAGCTCACCATGTATGTCCTCGCGTGGGTCTGTGCGCCGCTCATGGGTCTCACCTGCGCCATCATCGCGTACAGCTTTTTCGGCGGCTGGGGCAAAAACCGGGGCGAGAAGCAACCCACTCAAGACGGACCTGCGATCCGTACCAACGGAATAGCCGTGATCGGTTGGGCGGTGTGGACGAGCGTGCTTGCGGCATTCCTCGTCGCCTGGGGGCTGATCGAATTGGCCAATATTCAGGCCTTCTCCAACGGCTCGGTCGCGGCAAACCAGCAGCCCAACTCCCAGCAGTCGATCACGGTCAACGTCACCGGGCAACAGTGGATCTGGACCTTTGCCTATCCCCAGCACAACAATGTGGTTTCTGACGTTCTGGTCGTACCGATCGACACCCCGCTGTATTTCAACGTCACCTCCAAGGACGTCATCCACAACTTCTGGGTCGTCGAGATGGGCGTGAAGATCGACGTCAATCCAGGAGCGATCACCAACACCGGGTTCACCCCTAACAAGCTCGGCACCTACAACATTCGCTGCGCCGAACTCTGCGGCCTGCATCATGCCTACATGGAGACACAGATTCGAGTGGTAACTCAAGATCAATTCAATGGCTGGGTTCGCGAGAATGGCGGGGTGAATTTGTCATGACGACAACCACTATCGAAACAGTAGACATCTATGAAACCCCCAATGTTGAACAACCCAAGCAGCACGGCAAGCCCGGTGGCCTAGTTCGGCATTGCAACTTCGTCACCGCGCTGATCCTCGGTGTCGTCTTGGCGGCGGTGTTCTACTACGTAACGGGTCTGTTCTTCTCCCCCGATGTACTCAATGCCGATTTCGTGCCGGAGGGCACCAACGCGCAAATCATGGCCATGTACATCGGCTGGGTTCTCGGATTCATGATCGGCATCGGGGCCTTCATCGGACCCATTCGCTGGTTCCTCGCTCGAGATTTGACTCATGCCGACGCCGAGTACATGGCAGGCAAGGACCTTGGCCGGATTAAGTTCTGGAAATACACAACAGATCACAAGGTCGTCGGCATTCAGTACCTCATCGTGTCACTGATTCTGCTCGGTTTTGGCGGTCTTCTCGCCATGCTCATTCGCACCGAATTGGGAATCACGTGGACCGAGTTCCTCGAACCCAATACCTATAACTCCTTTATCGGTACTCATGGCATCGTGATGATCATCGCGCTGATCGTGGTAGTCGCTGGGCCCCTAGGCAACTTCATCGTCCCGATCATGATCGGTGCTCGCGATATGGCGTTCCCTCGCCTCAACGCACTGAGCATCTGGCTGCTGGTGGCCGCTGTTCCTCCGCTCGTCAGCAATCTCGCTCTCGGCGGCATTCGTGATGGCTGGACCGTCTATCAGCCGTTGGCTGATCAGGCACCGGT
>CAINMH010000145.1 GCA_903850745.1 uncultured bacterium | reverse complement strand
CCTCGTCGACCACGAGGTGGCCGGCATCCGCCCCGGCTACATCAACCAGGAGATCGTCAAGATCGCCTTCTGGGAGCTCGGCCTCGCCGAGAACTACTTCTGCGTCGACTCCGATGCTGTCTTCGTCAGGCCGCTCCACCGCGACGACTTCATGTTCGACGCCACCACGCCCTACACCGTGCTCGTCGAAGACAACGAGCTCAAGGTCGAGCCCCGCTACTACATGCAGCACTGGCAGGGCCGCGAGCCGCAACTGCGCAAGATCCAGCAACTCGTCGGCCTCCAAGACCGACGGGTGCTCACCTGCCACGGGCACCAGATCTTCTCCGCCAGGGTGCTCAAGTCGCTCAAGGATGACTTCATGGAGCCCCGGGGCTGGAGCTACGAGGACCTGCTCGAACAAGCCCCCTACGAGTTCACCTGGTACAACATGTGGCTCCAGAAGGCCCGCATCATCCCGATTGAGATCCGCGAACCGCTCGTCAAGGTGTTCCACCACGAAGAGCAAGAACTTGAGCACGCCCTGCGAGGCATCACGAATGCCGATATCGCCCGCGGCTACGTGGCCCTCGTCGTGAACTCGAACTACGCGCGAACGTGGGGCGACCATTCCGAGGCCACATCCCTCGAGATGGCACTCGCACGATACGTTCCACTCACCACACTGGCCAAAGCTTTCGTTCGCAAGGGGTGGGATTGGGTAACGAGGAGCTTGCGGGGATGACCACGGCAGACGGGCACATCGACGAGACGGGCGACCACACCGAGTGGGCTGGCCTCTCAGTAGTGCAGAGATACCAGTCATCAGTGGGTGGCTCCCACAGCGACGACGATGGTCACCCCTTCCGCGGAGTACTCGCCCCATTTCGAACGCGACTACTGATTTCGGACGCACTCGTGGTGTCGATCGTGATCCTCACGGGGCTTCTCATTAGCTCGCGCGCTTCAACCTGGGCAATTGACCCTCTCCTTGCGGTCTATTCCACTCCTGTCGTGATCGCTGCACTCTGGCTCGGCATGCTCGCCCTTCGAGGGTCATACGACCAGCGGGTGATAGGTCTCGGCACTGACGAGATTCGTAGAATCGTTTCGGCCACGCTGTCCACGTTCGCCGTTGTTGCCGGCGTGAGCTACCTGATGCGCGCCGACATCTCCCGTGCCTACGCGTTCTTTTCCCTCCCCTTGGGGCTCATTCTCATCATCGCGACTCGGTTCCTGTGGCGCGGGTGGCTCTACCGCAGGCGCGCCCGCCATGAATTCATGCACCGAACCGTTGTCGTTGGGGGTGGTCCTGCGTGCGCTGATCTCGAGGCCCACTTGGTTCGAGACTCATACGCCGGGTATCGAGTCGTCGGCCGCCATGCATCCCCCGAATCGCCCGAGCACGGACTGCCCGACTGGCTCGATGGGCTCGACAAGGTCCTTGAGACCACGAACGCAGAAGCCGTTGCCGTGACCCCGTCGGCAACGATCACCGGCGATGCGATCCGCCAGTTGGCCTGGCGCCTCGAGGGCCGCGGGGTCGACCTGCTCATCGCCCCAACAATGATGGACATCACCGGACCGAGACTGAGCGTGCGTCCAGCCGCTGGGCTCCCACTTCTGCACCTCGATGAGGCAGTGCTGTCACGTTCGCAGCGCGTCGCCAAGAGAGCGCTCGATGTTTGTGGGTCGGCGCTCCTCACCATCATCTTGAGCCCGGTGATGCTGGTCTGCGCCATCGGCGTGCGCTTAACGTCGAAGGGGCCGGCCCTGTTCAGGCAGACCCGGATAGGCAGAGGCGGAGCGGACTTCACCATGCTGAAGTTCCGGACGATGGTGCAGAACGCGGACGCCCAGCGTGAGGCCCTGCGCGAGGAGCACGACCAAGACCATCCCCTGTTCAAGCTGACGGACGACCCACGGATCACGCCCATCGGTCGGTTCCTCCGCCGTTGGTCACTCGACGAATTGCCACAACTTCTCAACGTCATTGGCGGCTCAATGAGCCTCGTAGGTCCGAGACCCCACCCACTTGACGACGTCCATCGCTACGAACTCGAGGCATACCGCCGACTGGCCCTCAAGCCGGGGCTCACCGGCCTGTGGCAGGTTGAGGGTCGATCAGAGCTCACGTGGCCCGAGGCGCTGCAACTCGATCTTTACTACGTAGAGAGATGGTCCCTTTCAGGCGACGTGGTACTTCTCGCCCGCACTGTTCGAGCGGTGCTGCAGGGCCGAGGAGCGGTCTAGCCAGCCGCCAAGGAGGCATAGGCTTCCGCAGTCTTTCGCGCCATCTCATATGAGCTGAATTCAGCGGCGCGCAGAGGTCCGCGCACGCCTAGGTCTCTTCTCAGGGCTTGGTCGCTCAAGGTTTCAACCATCACGCGAGCCAAGTCCACAGGGTCGTCCGGAATGAAGTACTGAGCGACGTCTCCGCCCACCTCGGGCATTGACGATGCTCGCGCAACAACGACTGGGATCCCTGAGGCCATCCCCTCAAGCGGGGTCAGACCAAATCCCTCGTAGCGTGAGGTTTGCACCAGTGCCGAACAGTGCGCGTAGACGCGCTTCAAATCCGCATCATTAAGTTGTCGCACATACGTTGATTTGAAGAGACCGCGCTGAGAAAGGTCTCGAGATTCACCAGAGGTGAGGGGCTTCCCAACCACCACCAACGGGATCTCCAATCCCTCACGGGCCAGGGCCTCCAGGGCCCTGGGAAGCAGCCCGAAATCCTTGTACCCCTCACGCGCCCCGACGTAAAGCACATACTCGGCCGGCAAACCCGGCAGAGGGTCGTGTCGTGGACCAAAGCCCGGGTCCACGGCGTTTGGAATAACACGGACCTTGTGAGCGATATCCCCGTAGAGCGAGACCATGTCCCGTCGCGTCGATTCACTTACACAGATCACAAGATCACACAACTCGACGTAGCGCCGCTTCTCCAGGTGGGTTGCAGTGAAGTGTTCGGAGCCAGCAAAAAGTTCCGGAATCATGTCGTGGACAGTTGTCACCTTCGCGGCACCTGGTGAGGCCCTGAGAAATCTTGCACCGTAGTAGGTGTGGTGGACAACGTCCACCCCCGCCGGAACAGATCCACCCCTCAGCCATGACCCGCCGTAGAGAGCGGCTCTCGGGACCCAGGACGGCGGGATCCTCAGGCCCCGATGACTCAGTTTCGTTGATGCATGAATGTTGTTGGACCACGAGAAGGACAAACTCGCGTCGATTCCTAGTTCCAGATGGCTGTCAAACTCGGAGACCAGATCGGTGAACAACCGGGAAATGCCTCCAGAGCGCTGTCTCATGAAGGTTTGCGAATCGAAGAAGACTCTCATTCAAACTCCTGTCTCTATAGAACACCATCCACCTGACTATAGGATCACCTCAGGACGATGTTGATTAGGCCGCGATATAGGTTGTCTAGGGAGTCCAATCTTGATGGCTTCCGTAGATGGGGATCGAGTTGAAATCAAGTTTCAATAAGGTCAGACGCCGGGTCCATCGTTTTGTGCGAATCGCATTAAGGCGGAACCAGCATCACCTGGTGGGGAATGGCGTGCGATTGATCCTCCCACCCGAGCACTGGCTTCCTATTCGTCAGGCCGAATTGCCTCTTTACGACCGATACTTTCTCCGTTTTTTTGGCGCTTTGGACATCGCGGACGACGGGCTTTTCATCGTCGATGTTGGTGCCAACGTGGGCGACACCGCGTTGGCAATCTCATCTGTGGCCCCCGGCGCTCAGATCCTGTGCATAGAGGGTTCGCGCTATTTCAACGGTTACCTTGGTAGGAACATCGCCGGAAGGGTAGGTGTTCAAAATCTTGAGGCATTCGTCGATATTGGTTCGCCTGACATGGGGTACGAGAGCGACGGAAGCACTGGCCACCTCACCACTCGCAACGAACCCTCCATTGGTTCATCAGTGGCATTGGTTTCCGTGCATGCGCTCTTGACCATGGCTCCTGATTACGGCATCCGCGTGTGGAAATCTGACACAGACGGTTACGACATCGCGATTCTTGCTCAGAATTTTGAGCAAATCACAGCGGTCTGCGAAGTCATTTGGATTGAATATGACCCAATCGGAATCCTGTCCAGCCCCAGTGACATTGCACGCTTTCTAGACCTTGTTTCATCACTTGATCGCCAGGTTGTCATCTTCGACAACCTTGGACATCGGATGCTGCGGTTTCCTTGCAGTCAAGCGGGCGACTTGCTCCAACAACTCGAGCATTGGCTAATGATGCTTGAGGTGACTCGATCTCGCATCAACCGAATTTCCTATTTCGACCTCTGGATTCTTGATGATCACCACGCGGACTTACTGGACGCTTCGGCATCAATAACTCGCGCGTATCCGAGATAGCAACCGATTCACCGTCTTATGGGAAAGTCCGGCCGCCGTTGCCCCGTATTGATGGACCCTTGACCATTCGTCTGCTCGCTGATCGGCCACCACTTCGCAGTGTGCGGTGGGGAGACGAATCCCCTTGGCAGGGAGCAGGTTGCGAGGCTCCGAGCGGGTGTGAGTCGCGGATTCGTTGAAGCCCACATTCTCAACGAGATTGTCATTCGGCGTCGCGGTCAACTGACCAGCTACAAATGCTGCCAAAACCAATTGTCCATCCCAGGTATCGATATCCCTTTTCGCCAATCTTCGAAAGAGATTTGCCCAATGGAGGCTCCCCATAAGCGAGCGTCCGCTCCCAATCCAGAGGTCTCGAAGGGACAGTCGGGAGCGCCAGTTCGCCGAATCAAGTTCGTGTTGAATCCAAGATCGACGCCAAGTTGCCCACCCCCAGATATGCGGCAGTCTCGAGAAGCGGTAATCACCCCGATTTTCGATATGAGGTCGGGGGACGAAGTTGCAGCCAGTGATCGCGAACACTCTTTCGTCGTCGCGGTAGCGGTCTAGTAGTTCGGAACAGAATTCGAAGAAGTCTGGATGTGGTCGGATGTCGTCCTCGAGGATGATTCCTTCATCTTCATTCTCGAAGAACCATGAGATCGCGGTCGATACGCCAAGCCCGCACCCCAAGTTGCTTGATTGGATGAGCGTACGGACCTCGCACACCCAATCGATATCAGGGACCAGTGAAATGCACTCCGCAACGAGGTCCGCTTCCTCCGGACGATCACTTCTCGGGCCATCGAAAGCTAAATAGACCCTTGATGGCCTAATTTGGCGTAAATCGCAGATTAGGTTCCGCAGAAGGGCAGGGCGGTTGAATGCGATGAGGAGGACGGGCACAGTTTGTGGCTCAGCCCCCAGCGGGTAAGGCCCTTGATTCATACACCAATCATGCTCGTCGGATCATTGCGAGGCCGTATCGACCCAACCACCAGCGAGGTTGCGTCCGGCAGAGTGGTGTGAGTCGCCGGGTGAGCGTGTCGCCGCAAAAGTATCGACGGTCACCATGTGCTCCTTTGATTGAGCCTTCCACAGCACTCTCGAATGGAGTCGCACGATGTCCGTCAATCCAAGTATCGACGCTGCACGCCTGCTCCAGGACCAGCTGGACCAGCCAGCCCGGGCCTGATGCGCGAGCTGCTCACGCTGTTCGGCAGCAGGCTTATGTGCGCGGAGGACGCCGCGGTCTGCGATGCCGCGCACGGCACGGCCAGCCCTGACCGCACCGACCGACGCAACGGGTATCGGGCCCGTCCGTTCGACACACGCACGGGCACGCTGAGCCTGTCAGTACCGATGCTGCGACCCGGACTGAGCTGTAATGATCGTATTGCAGCTAAGTGGTTGACAATGCCCATCCAATCTGGCCCCACTTAGCCTAAATACACCGATGGGGTCAAAAATTGATTGTGAGTTGAAACGCGAAATGTCCCTGCAAATGCTGGAGAATGGAACTTCTTGAAGGTTCCACTCCGCAAGAGCGAAGGATATCCCGCAGGTAGTGCAACACGAAGTCGCTTGTGTCGAGTCGGCCTACCACCCAGCGCCTACACGCAGCCCACGAAATCAACGAGATAACCCGACCGAGAAGTGCGGAGCGTCAGCTGTATGACGAGGTTGGCAATGAAATAGGTTGCGCCAAGGTCAGTCAGTGCAGTTGTCTCCTGCATCCACAGTGGCGATACCAGCACGGCCGCGAGAACCATGACGATGAGAGCCGGAGTGAGCCTCTTGAATCGTCGAATGTAGAAGGCTGTAAGCGATATCCCGCCTGTGGTCAGGTGTTCCCGGGTAAGCATCGACGTGATGACAAATCCAGAAATGACGAAAAGGACATCAACGCCAGCAAAGCCCCAGGCAGCGGAATTCCTGAGTGGTAGATGACAACCATCAAGACAGCAAGGGCGCGCAAGCCTTAAATATCTGGGCGCCACGATCGTTGCCCCGGGCCCCTCAAGGGAGGGGATAGCCCAATACTCCCCGCACTCGAAGAGTTCTCCACACGCGGACTATTCCATACTTCCGTGCTTCGCTGTCTGCGGAACCCTTCATGCCGAGCGCGTCAGCAAGCACTCATCGAGGATCTCGCGAGGGGTCCCATGGAGACAGAACCCGAAGCAGAGCCCTCAGCTAGCCAACGCCTCGGCGTGCAGCAAGTCCATGTGCTGCTCCCACACTTGTGGTCCGAATCGAGTCAAGTACAGGTTTCGCGCCCCTTCACTCATGTTGGCAACCCGGTCGTCGCTTGACAGCATCCAGACGGTCGCATCGGCTGCCCCCTGCACGTCACCCGGCGCCACCAGGATTCCGCTGACACCATCAATCGTCTGCTCCGGCATTCCTCCTACTCGAGTCAGAATCGTAGGAAGGCCGTACCGGAGTGCATCAAGGACCGAGAGGCTGAGATTCTCCACAGTGCTTAACTGTAGGTAGACCGTCGCCGCGGCGAAGTATGGAGCGACGTCTTCCATGAAGCCCACGAACTGGATTCTGCCCCGCAATTCCGTCGATACGGCGGCTCGGCACTCGTCGATGAGGGAGCCATCACCGACCCAGACGAATTGGACATCATCCATTCCTGGTTTGGACAAGGCAATCTCGGCCGCACCAACCCACTCGCGCGGTCCCTTATAGGGCTCTACCTGGGCCACAGTGAGAACAAGCCTCAAAGGAGGCCTCGAAACTTCACGATTGGGTACCTGTCCAACCGTGTAAGGAATGGTGCGAATTTGACCCATTCGGGCGTCCAAGCCCCACTGATCTGCAACCCGTCGGGCAGCAAACTTCGATCCGGTGACGATCGTGGTTGTATCGCTGACGAGTCCCGGCATGATGCGCCGGCCCAGGAGCCGATGCTTCCAACCGTGCGGGTACGTGTGGAGAAAATAGAGCGAACGAGTTGCGCCGGCAGTCGCTGACAAGAAGGCGCCGGGGCGTCCAACGGAAGCGACAACCAGATCTCGCGGTCCAAGTATCCCGAGGTCATTGAACGCCTCCTTCTCCGACGCGTCACCTAGGAATCCCGGCTTGAGGCGATCGAGAGCCCGCTTTCGGCTTCCGTTCCCTTTGCTCACGACGTCCTCGTATGCAACGACACGGAAGCCTGACTCAACCGCAACCTTCCTTACTGCCGCATCAAGCCGGGACGACCCGTCAACGAGGGTCCCTGACACCTGCCGAGAGGCGTAGTACCTCAGCAGGCGGTCGAGGTACGTTCGCGTTCCCCCCATGCCTCCGGCATCGGTGAGCAGAACTACCGACTTGCCTGCCAGCCTCTGACGATGCATCGGTCAGGCAGCTTTCGCATGGGTGCATATCAAGTTCATCGCCCAAAGATAGAGAGGTGGCAGCGTGGCCGGACAAGGGACCCAACGGAGAGTTGCCGGCCGCCGTCGCTGACGGTCGTGCGATCAATCACCTAGACCCGAAATCTCCTCCATCGGGTGACACTCAGGAGAATGAAGCCGTGCCGAAGCATTGGATCCCTCGCACGACGAACAGAAGCCGCCACAGGGCAGGAAGCCCCGGTACCCTCATGACGGCATAGGATTTCAAGGGCAACCGCATCCTAGATCGGGCAGTGGCATTCGAAGACTGGAGAGTGATGCGTGGTGACGACAGGCAATACTCCTGAATTGCGGCAAGTACTCGTCACAGGGGCCGATGGATTCATCGGTTCGCATTTGGTTGAGCACCTTGTTCGCGACGGGTACTCGGTACGGGCGCTCGCCCTCTACAACTCATTTGGGGCGAGGGGATGGATCGATGCCCTTCCGGCCGAGGTCGTCGCTGAAGTCGAAATTCTCAGTGGTGACGTGCGGGACAGCCACTTCATCGGCAACGCCATGCGGGGTTCAGATGCAGTGCTCCACTTGGCTGCTCTTATTGCCATTCCCTATTCGTATGCCGCTCCCGAGTCCTACGTTCAGACGAATGTGATAGGCACGCTCAACGTGCTCCAAGCGGCTCGAGCAAACGACGTCTCGCGAGTTCTCGTCACCTCAACAAGTGAGGTGTACGGAACAGCACAGACCGTGCCCATCTCCGAGTCGCATCCACTCAGTGCCCAATCGCCCTATGCCGCAACGAAGATCGCGGCAGACCAGTTAGCACTTTCGTACGCCGCCACCTACCGCACTCCCGTGACCATCGTCCGTCCGTTCAACACTTACGGCCCTCGTCAGTCCGCTCGAGCGGTGATCCCGACTGTAATCACTCAGCTCGCAGCCGGCCGCACGTCGATTGAGCTAGGGAGCACCCGGCCCACGCGGGATTTCATGTTCGTGAAGGATACGGCCGCGGCATTCGCCGCCACCCTGCAATGCACTGCCGCAATCGGTGAAGTCCTCAACTTCGGAACCGGCTACGAAGTGTCCGTAGGCGAGACCGTGCGACTGATAGCAGAGATCATGGGGGTCGAGGTCGAGGTTCGGTCGGTGGACGAACGGATCCGCCCCGATGCCTCAGAGGTCGAGCGGCTGGTCGCGGATCCCTCGAAGGCCATGACCATGACTGGCTGGCGTCCGACGCTGTCCGGCAGGGAAGGGCTTACTGCCGGACTGAGGGAGACAGTCGACTGGTTCTCCGAGCCGGGGAACCTAGCCCGCTACAGAGTTGGCGAGTACGTTGTCTAGGCACGCCGTGATGCTTGCGGGAGGGCGCGGCACTCGTCTCTACCCATACACCGTGGCGCTGCCAAAGCCCCTTGTCCCCGTTGGTGACCTCCCCATTGCGGAGATTCTCATCCGCCAACTTGCCCATCACGGGTTCGACACCATCACCATGGCGGTGAACCATCAAGCCGAATTGTTGGCGGCCTACTTCGGTGACGGGTCGAAGTGGGGCGTTTCAATTCGTTATTCTCTCGAGCAACAAGCCCTTGGAACTATGGGCCCGCTCGCCATCATCGACGACTTGCCGGAGAACTTCCTCGTGCTCAATGGAGACATTCTCTGTGACCTCGACTTCGGCAAGTTTCATGATGAGCATGCTGCAGCCGGGCGCACATTTTCAATCTCGTCGGCCAGCAGGGAGGTCTTCGTCGACTTCGGGGTACTTCAGGTGGACGATTCGGGTTACCTCGAGCGCCTAGACGAGAAACCGACCAGCCACTACCAGGTGAGCATGGGCGTCTACATGGTCGCGAAGCATGTCGTTAGCTTGGTTCCGCGCGGCAAGGCTTATGGCTTCGATGACCTCATGGGCGATCTCATCGCGGGCGGGCATCCGGTGGCGGTGAAGCCGTTCATGGGAACGTGGCTCGACATTGGCCGTCCTACGGATTACGAATTGGCAAGCCAGATCTTCGCCGAATCGCCGGGGCGATTTCTGAATGGCTAGGTTGCTGGTCACTGGCGGCTCCGGATTCATCGGCAAGCGACTTGTTGACCGCCTACGTGAATCGCATGAGGTGGTTGCGCCCAATTCCACTGAAATGGATCTGACATCTTCTGGGGCGCTCGAGTCGTTCCCAAGCGTGGATCGGGTCTTCCACCTTGGAGCGAGAACCTTCGTTCCCGCAAGCTGGTCCACTCCACGCGCATTCGTGGAGGCCAACCTGCTCAGCACCATGGCCGTCCTGGAGTACTGCCGGCGCACCTCAACCCCTGCCACCATCGTGAGCGCGTATACCTACGGGAACATCGAGGCACTCCCCATTGGCGAGGATCAGCCCTGTAAACCGTCGAATCCGTACGCACTTTCCAAGCACCTTGGAGAGATCGCCGCCGAGTTCTATGCCCGAGCCTACGGACTGCCCTTGTGCATTATCCGGCCGTTCAACATCTATGGCCCCGGGCAGGATGACCGGTTTCTCGTGCCCGGCATTATTCGCCAGGTCCTCGACGGACGTGAGGTTGTCGTTGACGCGCTCGCTCCTCGCCGAGACTACGTGTACGTGGATGATCTCGTGGATGCGCTCGTCCTCAGCTACTCCAGGAGTCCCATCGGACTGACAGTCCTGAACATCGCAAGTGGACATTCCTTGAGCGTCGGTGACGTCATTGCGGTGGTGCAGCACGCCGCCGGAACGAACTTGCCTGTCTTCACTAGGGATATCTCAAGGCCCCATGAACTCGCGGACGTGGTTGGCGATCCAAGTCGGGCCCAGCAAGTTCTCGGCTGGCGACCGGCGACGAGCATTGAGGAGGGCATGAGTCGTTGCCTGAAGTTTGAGCGAGCGAATTTCGGATCCGATAGCGACTCATGAAAGTCAGTTGATCGCGACCACTGGTCAATAAATCCAAGAAGCGCACCTGTCGAACTCCGCGGCGACCAGTCAGCACCTTTCAGTCATCATCAGGGCTTGCCTGCTTACCAAGGCTCTTACGCGGGCACCCAGGAAATGGGAACTTCTGGAAGATCCGGGCAGCACGGTGATGTCAGGTCGACTGGGCAATTTGCAGTGACGCCGCTCGATGTCAGGAGTGCTCGGTTCACATACGTCACTTCGATCGCATCTGGAAGGTCTAGTCCTGGAAGTCGCCAGACGCAGGATGGTTGGTCGCGTGAACGGCCACCCGAACGAACATGCGGTGGAGTTTCGTAAGCGACGGGAGCTGCCGTGAAGGGTCGAGGATGAGGTCACCTAAATCGTGCATTTCGATACCGATGACGTCGAATCGAGCAAGGGTGTCTTCTGATGCAGCAGCGATCTCAGTCCATTCGGCACCCTCGGCGTCAAGCAGCAACAACAAGTGACCTGACCCTCGCCCAAATGAGTCGTCGCAAATCTCGGCGAGTGATCGCAAGGCTGGGTTCGACATCGAATCCCCGAGACCAACCTGATGGAAGACGATGTTCTCGTGGCGCGACGGAAGTCCAGCAACAGTGTGATCCCACGCGTGAACTCGCAGCCCGGCGGTCGCGAGTTGGCGGTCGACCGTGTTGTTGTCACCGACCCCGATCGAGACCACGCCTGAAACCATCTGGCTCAGCGCCGCCGGAAGCACGTAGCCTCCGTCATGCCGGGATCCCATGCGAACGAGCGGCATCTCAGCGAATTGGAGCGGCGTGAGGCAGGCGATCAGTGTGTCAATCCACCCCCTTGAATGGGCTTTGAGGTCCACAAAGTCCTCCAGCAGCCCGATCCTGCGCTTCATTTGAAGAAGTTGGACGTCGGGGCGGTTGCGGCGGTTGCCTCGCACGATGCGTCGACTCCAAGCCCGCACTGGATTACCCGGGCTGATGAACGAGAGCTTCTGCATGGTCCATTCCTACCCGGGTCCCAAGTCTGAGGTGCACCTTCCCGTGATTTGTTGAACTCTACCGCAACTTCATATTCCGATTGCGTCTGCCTGAATCGCCCCGGTTGGGGTGTAACAAGGAGGTTGCGTCCCCTTTCTCCTATGTCAAGCCGCGGATAGCTCCGTGGCCGCGGATTCTGCGACGGCATCGAGCAGCAGTGCGCGGAAGACGACGTCGGAAAGTCGTCGCTTGAGGATGCGGATCGATTCGGACTTGCTGTCGCCGTTCTCCCGCCGGCGTTGAAGGAGGGCTCTGGCGCCTTCGTGCGAACGGGCCTGCGTGATCGCGATCCGGTGGAGGCAGGCGTTGATCTGGCGGTTGCCGGTGCGGCTCAGTCGGTGCCGATTTCGGTTCCGGGACCAGACAGGCAAAGGTGCGGTGCCGCCTGGCCGGGCGTAGGCGTCCTTGGACTTGAAGCGGTGCACGTCCGCGGTCTCGCCGATGAGCTTCGCGGCGGTGAGCAGGCCGACGCCGTGCACCGCCAGCAGTGCTGGTGTCATGAGCGTGACCAGTGCATCGAGCTCCCCCTCGACATTCCGGATCTCCTCGGTGAGCTCCGCGCATCGGGAGACCATCAGATTCAAAGAGCGTCGTGTGAACGTGCTGCCAAGACACGGTACGCTAACCGGCGCCAGCGGCCCTCAGATGCAGTTGTCCGCGTACGACCTGACATGAGGGTCGGGTACGACCTGAAGTGTCGGTGACCGGCGCGGGGCGTGAAGTCATGTCTGCGCCGGGGTATGGGCGGCACCCGTCCCGGCCCGGCCTTGCGTATGTGGAACGGGGCAACCCGTCCTGGTCCAAGACGCTTAAAGGTGCCGATCGGCGCCCACCACCAGATCACTCGTCAGCACCAAATGTCGCTCAAGGACGCCCTTCGGATGATAGGTTAATTGTGAATATGACGAATCCTCGAGTGACGGTTGCGGTGCCTACGTACAACGGTGGGCCCTATATCGGTCGAGCCATCGAGAGTGTTCTTTCACAAACTTTTCGAGACTTCGAGTTGCTGGTCATTGACGACGGATCGACTGACAACTCATGTGAAGTTATTGAAGGGATTCCAGACAATCGAATCCGGTTACTGCGAAACGATGGCAACCGCGGGCTTGCGTGGACTCGGAACCGCCTTGTGGATGAAGCGCGGGGCGAGTACTTAGCGTGGCTCGATCAAGACGATGCGTGTCTTCCGAAGCGACTTGAGCGTCAATTGTCGCTGCTCAATGGAGATCGCCGGGTGGTTATCTGCGGAGCCGCGGCACGTGTGTTCTTTGAAGGCGGTCGACCAGTTTCGCAGGTGATGCGCGCCAGCGTTTCAGGTGGAGTCCTGGCTGCGAGCCAGATGTTCTGGAACTCGCTCTCCACCTCAACAGTCGCGATGCGATTGAAGCCGTTGCGGGAGGCAGGATTGCGGTTCGATGCCGATCTCGTCCCAACTGAGGATTACATGTTCTGGCTGAAGGCCGCCGCGTGTGGTCGTCTGGTCGTCGACCCTTCGATATTGGTCGAACGTTGGGAGTTGTTGAGTGGCGCATCCCATCAGATGTCGGAGCGGCAATTGCGAGGGGCACGACGTGTGCGTCTTGAGGCTGTTCGTCTCGTAGTGCCGGCAGTAACGCCGGACCAAGCGTCGATACATCGGAAGTTGACCGAGGGCCTCCATGGTGCATGGACCCCCGCCGAAATTGGGGAAGCCGTGAAGTGGCTTGAAGTCGTATCCACGAAGAGTCCAGATGACTGCCGATATACAGTTCGCGACGCGAAACTCGTTGCCGGCGCGACCCTCCTGCGTCTGGTGCGACACGTTTGCAGGACCTCTCCTGGGCTCGCAGCGAGGACGCTTATGGGATCTGCGTTGCGTTGGCATGCGCTGCGTTGGACTTCCCGGCGTTTGACTCGAACTCTCTGAGAGCACGAAAAGTCTGGGGGTGTCACCCAGTCGAGATATCCGTCACCCGGGGTTGCCCCCGGTTTGGTTGACTCTCGGGGTCATGGTTCTCAGGCTGCCTTTACGGCCTGGTAGACGATCTCCAAGTCGCGCGGCGTAAGCCTGCCTAGAGCACGATGGCGTTGGAGTATTGCCTCAAATCGATATTCCCGCCTCAGGAACACCGGCATCGACACCCTGCCATCAGCCAGAGCCGAGAACGCGGCAGACTAGAAACCACAAACCAACTGCTCAGTTTTCGAGCGGCACCGATAGTACGCCGCCTTCGTGGACTCATGGGACGTGTTCACGGCAAGATGGGTTCGTGAACATTCACTACGCGAGTCCCGGTCTCCCAGAGTTCTACTCAAACCACCGCTCTGCATGGGAGGACTTCTACGTATCGGAGCGCACCGCTTTTGAAGCGTCTGGGCTTGGACCCGAGACTTCCATCCTCGATGTCGGATGTGCATGCGGAGGTCTGGGCACGGCCCTTAATGAGCGTTTCGGCTGCACCAACTATGTGGGGCTTGAAATCCACGAAGGTGCGGCAGCCATAGGAGCACTCGCTGTTGCCTCGTTCGGTGGCCGAGTCCTCTCCGGGGATATTCTCGAAGGATCGCAGATCCTGAAGTTCGCTGGATTGCCCCAGGAGTACGACTTAGTCGTCTCGCTCAGCGCGCTCGACTGGAATGCTGATGTGCGTGACAATATTTTGCAGGCATGGCGGCACGTGGCCATTGGCGGCGCACTCCTCATGAGTTTGAGGCTTCATCCAAACTCATGCCACCTGGACCTAGAAGAGTCACGGCAGTCGACAACGCCGCACAACGGAGGAGGCGACGAGTTCGCGCCATACGTAATCATGTCCGTCCCGGCAGCTGTCGAATTCGCGACAAGGATGGGTGCGGCCTCAGTGCGAGTCTTCGGACACTGGGGCGCTCCATCAGCCACGGCCCAAACACCGGTAGATCGATGCATCTTTGCCTTGGCAATCCTCACGAAGACGACCGTGGTTGACCCAGAAATACAGTTCTTGATCGATGGACCGGGAGAACTCGTTGAGCAGGTCAAGTCGCTCAATGCCCGTCGCTCGTAAGCGGGCAACACCCTCTCCGGCTCTAGGGACGGACCCAGATTTGGTTACCGATACCCGCAAATTTGGTGCCGACAAAGAGCGAACCATGTCGGTCTTCCGTCATAGTGAAGGCCGCATCGCGGAGCGCCGCTTCCACTGGAGCTGCCAGTGCCTGAACGTCACTATTGACTTCGATGAGAACCGACTTCAGCGTTGGTGCGCGCAGGACCTCAAACGCTCCTTCAATGACGAGGTGTTCGATTCCATCAACGTCGATCTTGAGTAGTGTCGGGGGTTCAGGAATAAGACCTTCACGCACCATGAAGTCGAGTGACAGGCCAATGGTTTCGTAATCAAACACTGACTTGAGGGGTTGGCCATCAAAGCCGATGTCGGCGCCAAAGCTTGACAAAGCGCCGCCCATGTCCAGAGATGTGAGCCGGAACTGCGCGATCTCTTCGCGCGCGGTAAGCGGAAGTGGAATGATCGCCACCCTGCCTCCGACGCCGTTGGCCACGATGTTTCGGGCTAAGAGGCTCAGATTGAACACCGAGGGTTCGAAGGCGTAAACGTGGCCAGGGTGTCGCTTGGCGTAATAGACGGAATAGAGCCCGACGTTCGCACCGACGTCATATAGCGCGCCCACGCCGCCGAATCGGTCTATCCAGTCCAGCGTTTCAGGTTCCTTCGTCGAGAACGTGCGGACACGAAAGTCACAAAGATCATTCGGAGCCAGGAACGACATAGTGATGTCAGTCCCGCCTGAGCTATGGGTTGCCTGTTCCCATGCGTTTCCAGCGAGGGCCTCCAACCTCTCCTGCGCCGCGAAGCCAGCACCTTTCCGCACTCTCTTGAGTGCCCTGACATACGAGACTACGAACACCGCCGGCAACATTAGGATTGCTCGCGCCGCGGACTTGAGTGAGGACATGAGAGAAACCTATTCGTCTAGTCAGCGCAGTTGGGTTGCACGCTGGTTGGCGTATTCATCTTCTGGAACTTCACTGCAGAGGGCGTGGCCACTCAGGTACCGGATTGCTTCTTCAGTCGCTTCAATCTCCATCTGAGTGCGGCAGTCAACCGACATCGACCCCATATGACAAGTCAAAAGGCAGCGGTCGAATTCACTGAGGCGGCCGGCGTATGGCTCGTCTACAAACACATCCATGGCTACGCCCCCAAGGTGGCCTTCCGCTAGGACCTCAGCGAGAGCGATCTCATCGATGATCCCTCCGCGGGCCGTATTGACGAGGAGGGCATCCGATTTCATGGCTCGCAACTGCTCGAGGCCGACCATTGCGCGTGTCTGAAGGGTGAGCGGCACATGAAGCGAGATCACGTCTGCTTCCCGATAGATAGTCTCCTTGTCGACCCACTCGAGCTTGAGCTCTTCAACGAGCTTCGGACGGGGATTGAGATCGTTAACGAAAACACGTGGGGATCCGAATGCGGCCAGCCTGCGCAGAACTCGCGTCCCGATTCTCCCAGTCCCGATGACTCCGACGGTGACATTGGGAATGCGTCGCCCCATGTGTCGTGCCCACTGACCGCGGTGCATTTGCGCATTCGCGACGTGCACATTGCGGAGAAGAGTGAGGATTAGGCCAACGGCAAGGTCGGCAACGGCGGGCGCGGGCGCCTCAGGTGTATAGGACACCAAGATCCCACGGCGCTTGGCTGCAAGAAGGTCGACGCTGTCGAGACCGACGCCGACTCGCGAGATCAGCTTTAGATTCGGTGCGGCAGCCATCACCCTGTCGGTGATGGGCTCCGTGCCTGCGATGACGACCTCTGCCTCTCGGATCATCTCGCAGAGTTCATCCTCAGTCAGGCGCCTGCCGATGGGGTTGATCAGGTATTCAGCTCCGAGGCTCTCCAGCAGTTCAAGCGGAAGCCGGTTGTGATCACCGAATGGAACGGTGGTGATTAGGACCCTTGCCACAGCGCATCATTCCCCTCTCGGCGATGGACCCGATGCTATCGGTGATCGATGAGGTCACGGCTTAGGCGATGTCTGATCGCTGCATTCTGATCACGAGTAGAGAGTGCCGCACTCACGCCAGTAGTCCTCCATTAGGGCGAGAGGTCCGATCGTCACGCGTACACAGGCGCCAACGCCACGCACATTCAAGGGGCCCTTAATGAGGAAACCACGGTCACGTGACCCAGAGACGATGGCCCTTGCCTTTGCCTCCGAATCCAAGGGAATGAGCAGAAAATTACCGAAGGAGGGGAACGCAGGCGACCCTGCTTCTCGCAACCTATGGTCTAAGTACTGCCTGCCCGAGATCGCGTCTGCGACTCGGCCGAGGGCAGCTTCCATGTGGTCGAGTACCCAGACTCCCCCAAGCAGGGAAATAGAAGAAGGAGGAACCGCGGGTTCGAGCCGGCGCAACTTGCCAATCAGTTGTTCGTCGCCAACTAGGTAGCCTAACCGTAGGCCAGCAAGGCCAAAAGCCTTGCTAAACGTCCGAATGACAACCAAGTTCGGGTATTTGCTGATCAAAGGTAAAGCAGTCTCGGCTCCAAATAGGTGGTAAGCCTCATCAACAGCAAGTACTGCTCCCACTGTCGCTGAGGCTTCCGCGAGTTGATGGATTTCGTCAAGAGTAATGCGCACCCCGGTGGGCTGGTCGGGGTTGGCAACAACGACGAGCGCCGGTTGGTTGGTGTTAATGATGGTGACGAGGTCGCCGATGGGAGGGACGAGATCGGGCGAGTAAGGGGTAACCAAATTATGGGAGCCAGCCACTGACTCGTAAAGCTCGTAAAGGGAGTAACTGGGATCGAGCCGAACAGTCGTTTTGGTCTCGTCAACGAACGTCTCAAACACGAGTCGTAGTCCTTCGGTGCTGCCGTTTGTGACCAGTACTTCTCGCTCGTTGCGCCCGACCCACTGGCCGATTCGCGATGTCAGAAGAGCAGGATCGGGGTAAGCAGCAAGCGATTCAGGCGTAATCGAACTTGTGAACTCATCTACAAGTTCCATTGGCCAGCCCACCGGATCCTCATTGCGATCAAGTCGAACAAAACCATTGCGACCGCTGAAAGGGGCCACCAAACGATGGGCGCGCTGGCTTCTCGCACTGATGCCAAGTGGAATTCTATTCATCTGATGCCTGTCTCAACGGCAGTGTTCCGGCCGATTCGTTCGCAGCCACCAGTTGGCTTGCGGAACTTGAAATGCGTAGTCGACATCGAGTCCCCCCTCGTTCTTGATTGGGTGAATCCGCTGTCCCATCCATTTTTGAGGGAGCAACCCCTCATCAAGTTGCGTCAGATTGCATGGTCGAACTATCGATGTTCCCATGTCGGCGAACCACACATCACCCTGCGAATCACGGTCACAATCGAGTGTCGCCGGGTCACCGAACGTGTCAAAGGGCACAAACGGCATCAGAATTCCTTCAACCGTCTCGTGCCGAGCCCGCAGAGGGCTCCACATGTTGTAGCGGGATACCGTAACTGCAGAATCGAGGTCCGGATTACGCCGCATCACGTCAATGCCGTGTGTGAGTTGCTCCGGAGACACGGTTACCGCATTTGCCATCAGCAGGACGTACATCTCAGGAACGACACCCGATAGCGAGATCGCCTCGTGGGCGTGTACGTAAGCATCCTCGCCCAGGGCCCTATTGCTGGCAAGGTGGGCCGGGCGCTCGATGATCTCAGCGCCGAATTCGCGGGCGATCTCGACGATGGCTGGGTCATCAGTTGATACGTAGATTCGATCAATCGCTGGGGTTTCGTGTGCGGCATTCATTGGCCACCAAGCCATCGGGTGGCCCTCGAGGTCCATCGTGTTCTTTCCCGGTAGTCCCGTCGAGCCCTTACGTCCTATAAGAATTGCTGCGATCATTGCCCTCCTCCTTCATCGCCACTTACTCGAATCGATCGGATGGCTTCCAGAAGACCGACGCCGAGGTCGACGTAAGTCGCTCCCACCATCTTCCGGCCGATGCCCTCACGATACGCGTAGGGGGTGAGTCGGTAGCGACCCGCGAAGGGCTCGTTCCTGAGGTTGATCTCGATTGAACCGCCGAGAATCTCATTGATGGTGTCGAGCAGTTCTAGTGTCGTAATCCGCTCGTTTCCGGTGATGTGGAGCGACTGCGCGACGTAGTCCTCCGAGAGTGCATCGACGGCGAGTTTAGCTGCATCGTGAATATGGATGTACTCGCGAACCTCCGAGCCGTCACCCCAAAAATCGATGCGCCCTTCGTTTATTGCCTGGGTGGTCAAACGCAGGATGGCATTCTGCAGATCGGCGCGTGGACCATACAGTGACCCGAAGCGTAGGATCGTGGACTGGATACCCCAAGATGCCGAGAGGTCTTCGATGAGACCCTCAGCTGCCTGCTTCGTGGTGCGGTACACGGATCCGACGTGCGAGTAGACGTAGATGCTGCTCGCCTGCATGAATCGCGTGACCCCAGCACTTGAGGCAGCCTCGAGGACGGACAACGTGCCAACGACGTTCACCTCGACGGCGCGGCGCGGCTGAAGTCTGGCCTCATCCAAGTCCGCGATGGCTGCGCAGTTGAAGACTGCGTGGCAGCCGCCCAACGCCGAGGACAACCTCTCAACGTCACGGATATCTCCATGGACAAATGCGATCGAGTTAGCCCAGGGTGACGGACTCAAGTCGAATCCGACCACCTCATGGCCGCGCTCGACTAATTCATCGCATATGTGGCTTCCGAGGAATCCACTCGAACCCGTCACTAGCGCCTTCATCGACCCGCCTTTCTTGCGGAAAGGACTATCGATGGAAGGGGAAAAAGATCGGAAACTATCTCCAAATCTGAGGGATCTCCATCTTCCGCGTCGTTGGAGACGAATATGAAGGGCACGGCATTGGCTCGCGCGGCGTCTCTGTCTTGCGAGCTGTCTCCGATCATGAAGCATTTGGCGGCTTCGTAGCCGTGTTCTCCGAGCAAGTTGCTCACAGTGAGAGTCTTGGATGGAGGGATCCCATGGATCGATCGAAAGTAACCAGCCCAGCCTCGTGCCTCGAAGATTCTGACTAATTCACGGAACGGTGTGGCAGAAACGGCATGCAGCGGCACGTGCCGAGACAGTTCGGCAAGGGCTGAGGAGGCGCCCGGAATCTCAGAAGCTGCCAAGACGCGCTCGATAGCCAATTCAGCAAACCGATCCACAAGGGCCGACACTTCGTCGCCGGTCGCCGATCGCCCGTGCAGTGCTTCGAAAATCATCATGATCTTTGGCGCTCGCGGTACTCCGCCGTTGCTCATGTGGAGGCCCATGACCAGGCCCCGGTCACCTGGGCTGCATTCGAAGGCATCAGCGAACGCGTCTCCCTTGGCACGGACTGTGTCAAGGAGCACGCCATCAACGTCGAAGAACACCGCGTCAGGCACTCCAGGCCCTCTGGACAAGCTCAAGCACGAACCCCACTCCTGAAGCCAGAATCTGCTAACCAGTATTCTATGGGGGCTTCCAAAGTCGGGCGGTGTGAGCGGCCGATTGGGCCCCCGCGAATTCAGTGAGGAGGAGGCCTTGGCGCTTCCTGGAGTCTGTCCCCTGTGCTCGGCGAGTAGCGGCCAACTGCACGTCGAATCACGGGTTGTGCCCGGCGGCACCGACGAACACTCCTACTTTCGATGCGGCACCTGTGAAGTTCGGTTCCTGTGGCCCCGCCTGAGCACTGAGGACGAGGTCCGCTTTTACCGTGACGAGTTTGCCGTCTTCATGCAGTCACGCGAAGGGACCGAGTCGCTACCTCTGACGGCGCAGGCGCACCGGGAGCGAAATGAGGCGCTGCGACTAGAGCGGATGGCTCGGATCAGCGCCGATTTGTCTACGCCCAAGAGGGTGCTCGAGGTTGGCTGCGCCTCCGGCTTCATGCTCCTGCCGTTACAGGCGCAAGGGCACTCCTGCATGGCCGTCGAACCGTCTGGCCTTTTCCGGGAAGACCTCAATTCAAGAGGCCTTCCAACCTTCGAGAGCGTCGACGACCTCGTCGCATCGGGTGACTTTTCTTTTGATCTCATCTTTCACTACTTCGTGCTGGAACACGTTGGCGATCCTCTGGGCTTCGTCCAGCAGCAGATAGGACTCCTTGCACCGGGCGGCACCCTCGAGTTTGAGCTGCCATGCGGCAACGATGCTCTTCTAGAGGTGTACAAACTGGACTCCTTTCGAGATTTCTATTTCCAGGTCGGTCACCAGTGGGTATTCACACCGCAGTCACTCTCTTGGCTCCTAGATAAGACTGGCATGGATGTGGAGGTGGGCCTGCGACAGAGATACGGCCTGGCGAACCACATCAACTGGGCGGAAAATGGCAGACCGGGGGGTAACCCTGTGCTTGCCGCCATCTACGGCGATGCCCTTGATTCCGCCTATCGCGAGCGCCTCGTCGATACCGGTCACGCTGACACTCTCACGGCCGTAATTCGTAAGCTATGAGATCAGGAGCGACAGTGGTGACGGGGGCCGCCGGGTTTATTGGCAATGCCCTTGCCCGCCAGCTTCATGAACAAGGTGTCGATGTTGTCGCAATCGATGATTTCTCGTCTGGCAAGAATCGAGAGGTGGCTCCGGGAGTTCCAGTCATTGAGTGTGACGCAAGGGATCGAAGCGCTCTTGAGGAAATTCTGCCGCAGTCGATTGACGCCCTAGTCCACTGCGCGGCACAGTCGTCCGGGGAAGTTTCGTTTGATGACCCGTGGGATGACATGACCCGCCACCTTCACGCGACCATGCAGTTGCTTGAGATCTCGGTCGCAAGGAAGGTCCAACACTTTGTTTACACGAGCTCGATGGCTGCATACGGAAATCCGTCGCGACTGCCTGCTCAAGAAACCGACTCCCTCGTTCCTCTGAGTTTCTACGGCGCGGGCAAGGCAGGAACCGAGAACTACGTCCGCATTTACTGCCGAGGGGCCATGGCATACACGATTCTGCGCCCCTTCAGTGTTTATGGTCCGGGGCAGGATCTCGCGAACCTACGGCAGGGCATGATCAGCATCTACCTCGCCCAACTTCTTCACACCGGTCGAATTGTCGTGAAGGGCTCACTCGACCGCTTCAGAGATTTCGTTCATATAGACGACGCCGTGCAGGCGTATCTCTCAGTTCTGAAGCGCAAACAGTGTCAGGGGTCCACCTTGAACTTGTGCTCAGGCGCACCGACTTCAGTGCGAGAGGTGCTGGAGGCTTTGCTCACCACAGCCGACGCAGACTGGAATGCTGTGGAGGTGATCGCAGGGACTCCTGGGGACCAGTTCGGTATGTATGGAGACAATAGCGCTCTCAGGGAGCTCGCCAATTGGGCTCCCGATTGGACTGTTGAACTCGGTATCGGGAACATGTGGGAACAGGCAACTGCCGCCACGAGGGGACATGGGATATGAACGAAACACTTGAACCTTTTGGCGTAGGCATTATCGGGTGCGGCCGCATCGTCGGCCACCATGTTGCAGCCATCGAAGCATCTTCAGACCTCCAGCTTCTAGCCGTGTGTGATCTGGACGAGCAGCGTGCTCGCGACATGGCGCCCCGATCCGAGGTCAATGTCTACCGGGACTACCACCGCATGATGGAAGAGAACTCGGGCATCGACGTGGTTGCGATCGCTACGCCCAGTGGACTGCATTTTCCGCAGGCCCGTGAGGTGGTCGAGCGCTGGGGCAAGAGCGTCGTGATTGAGAAGCCGCCGACCCTCAAGTTCACCGAGCTCGATGACCTCATCGAGGCTGCAACTCATTGCGGTGCGCAGGTTTTCCCAGTGTTCCAGTACCGTTTCAATGCGCCGGTCCAGCGAATCCTGAGGGGAATCGAAGAGGGCGACCTCGGGGCCCCCAGGATCGTTTCGATCCGCCAACGCTGGTGCCGAACTCAGCGCTACTACGACCAGAGCGCTTGGCGTGGTACCTACTCACTCGATGGCGGGGCCCTGACCAACCAGGGCATTCACCACCTCGACCTCGTGCAGTATCTCGCCGGGCCGGTGTCTGAGGTCTTTGCTTTGAAGGCAACGTTCGCGTCCGATATCCAAGCCGAAGACACCGTCGTCGCCACTCTTCGATTCGAAAGCGGCGCGATCGGGTCCCTCGAGATCACCACTGCGACCCGGCCCGACGACGTCGAGTCATCAATATCGGTGATCGGGGAGAATGGGTATGCGATTCTCGGTGGTTGGGCGACCGATAAGTTGCTTGCGTACTCTCCTAGGCCCGAAGATACCCAGACATTCAGCCAGTCAAATGCGGACGCCTATGGGCTCGGGCATCATGACATCTACGCTGGAGTTGTTCGTTCTCTACGTGGAGAAGGGGAGCCCGCGGTCACGAATTCTGACGCTCGGCAGGCGCTGCAACTATTGCACGCCCTTTACGTCAGTGCGGATGAGGCCCGACCGGTCGCTCTGAATGAACAGGTTGAGTTTCAGCCTCTCGGTAATCCAGACCGTAGCTTGTGGGCGATCTATGAAACAGCACTTTCCTGAACCGACGCTCTTCGAGTCGGGGAATCGCCGTCGTGCCATACTTCCACCGTGCGCACAACGTTAGTTGACCCGATTCCCATAGTCGGCGCAATCACACAGAGTTTGGTCCCTGACGTTGTGATTTCTCCGGGTAACGGCTCAAGTCAAGTTGCGGATAAGGTGCGACAGGCGCGGATGGGGCTTAGGCCGGCTGAGGGATTTGCTGTTTTCTTCGTGGACGACTTCTTCGAGGCGGCCTCCCGGGGAGTTGACTTGGGTGCGGATGGGCCGGACTTGATCATTTCAGTGCCAACGGAGCATGAGCCGTCAACGACGTCTGCAGATTCGTTCACTGCTCAAGTTCGAGACCACAGCAGAACTCTCCCGGTGGCCATAGTGGGTTTCGGCGGTGGGATCACGATGGATACTGCAAAGGCGGTATCGAACCTCCTCACAAATGGTGGCACTGCCGATCGATATCAAGGCTGGGACCTCCTTCCAATGCCCGGAGTACACAAGATTGGCGTGCCTACCATTTCGGGCACTGGTGCAGAATCCTCGCGAACCTGCGTTTTGTCCAACGCCCGTACGGGTGCCAAATTGGGGATGAACAGCAAGTTCTCGCTCTTCAATTCCATTGTCCTAGACCCGACCTTCTCGGAGTCCGTTCCCCGTGATCAGTACTTCTATA
Organism: uncultured bacterium; assembly: GCA_903850745.1. GTDB lineage: Bacteria > Actinomycetota > Actinomycetes > S36-B12 > S36-B12 > CAINMH01. The sequence continues at coordinate 4,893 of CAINMH010000145.1, read as the reverse complement.
CGGGAATGGACACCTACATGCATTGCATTGAGTCTTTGGGCGGTCGATTCCGAAATGTGTTCGCTGACGCACTCTCGCGCGAGTCTCTCCGCCTTGTGAGAAGCGTTTTCAACAGTGATGACATGATGTCCTTCGAGAGCCGCATGGATCTCATGACCGCATCTTGTCTGGGTGGCATGGCGATTGCAGGCAGTTACGTGGGCCTTATCCACCCCATGTCAGCGGCACTGAGCATCGTCTTGGGCACCCATCATGGCGTGGCGAATTGCATAGCGATGCGTGCGATGAAGGACTACTACCCGACTGAATACGAGGAATTCTGGGCCATGGCCGACCGGCAGGGGGTCGAGATCCCAACCGTGAATGGGGCGTCACTTACGCAGAGCGAACTCGACGGACTAGTGGCATCTACCCTCGTCCATGAACGGCCCCTCTCAAACGCTTTGGGCCTTGATTTCGGCCGTCGACTAGGGTCCGGACGCCTTATGGAATTGTTCGCACTGCTTTGAGGAGGGGACATGCCGGGATTCGAGGTCATCGGCTCGGAGGAGTTCGAGCAAGTGGCCGACGTGTTTCGCAATGGAGGTGTCTTGTTTCGACAGGGCTTCGACTCATTACGGAACGGAGTTTTCAAGGTTGCGGAACTGGAGCGCGTTTTTGCGGAATCAATGGGAGCAGTCGATGCACTCGCAGTCACATCAGGCACTGCAGCACTCAGGGTCGCCCTCGCCGCACTGAACATTGAGCCAGGGGACGAAGTTGTAATTCCTGCGTTCACTTTCGTGGCTACCGCCGAGGCAGTGATCGAGTCCGGCGGCGTGCCAGTGTGTGTCGAGATCGATGACACCCTGAACATGGACCCAATGGCTCTGGCCTCGGCAATCGGGCCAAGAACAGCGGCCGTGATTGCAGTACACATGCTGGGTACGCCGGCCCGTCTTCATGAGATCGTGCACATCTGTGGCGCGGCCGGGATCCCCTTACTTGAGGATGCCGCGTGGGGATGTGGGGGCTCGCTTGACGGGCGCATGCTCGGCACGTGGGGACGAATGGGCACTTTCAGCTTCGACTTCGCGAAGACAATGACCACGGGTGAGGGAGGAATGATTGTCTTTGCCGACGGTCGCGACGCCGAAGTGGCACGGGCTTGGCACGACCACGGTCATGACAGCAACGCCGCGGTGCCTCGCTGGGAGGACACGCGAAGCTCGAGCGGATTCAACTATCGCATGATGGAACTACAGGGCGCCGTGGGGCTTGCGCAATTCGCAAAACTCGATGACATCGTGCAAGGTCAGCGCACTTCCCATGAAGCCACTTGGCAGGCTCTCTCTGGACTGGAGGGTCTAACGCTGCGCAGCGAGCCAGCTGGATCTCACGCGACCTGCGACGCACTCGTGTTTGAGACCCCAGACGCGCAGACCGCACGTAAATGCCGCGATTCGCTGCTCGCGGCGGGCGGTGGAACCAAGATTCTGCCAGAGGCGGTGACATGGCATTTCGCCGCGCATTGGGATCACATGCCGACCTTGGCCGCTCAGCACCGCGGCGGCCTTCGTCATGCCTTCCCTGCATCCGAGGCGCGACTTGCGCGGTGCGTAGCGTTGCCGATGTCAGCGGTTGGTTCCGGCCTTTCGCCGGATGCAATTCGAGTTGCTGTCGAAGGCGCCATGAGGATCTCATGAGACCGCTTGTTTCGGTGATCGTTCCAGTTCACAACCAAGAGAGGTATCTGGGAAGGTGCCTGCGCTCGCTCATTGCGCAAGATATGCCGCGTCATGAGTACGAAATCGTCGTCATCGACGATGGCAGCACAGATCGGTCGGCTTACGCCCTGGAGCTTTTCGCTGACGAGCTCCAAATTGTTAGTTTGCCCCTGAATGGCGGATTACCTGCAGCTATCAACGTTGGCCTTAAACAAGCACGAGCCGACTTCGTCGTGAGGGTGGATGCCGATGACTACGTCAACTCTCGGTTCCTGTCGGTCCTTCATCTATTTCTTGAATCGAACAGCAATCTGGACGCCGTAGCCTGCGACTACATCTTCGTGGATAACGGTGAGATGGTGCTTGGCCGAGGCAACGTGGATCACGAGCCGATCGCATGCGGGATCATGTTCCGGCTCTCGCAACTACGGGAGCTCGGGCTCTACGACGAAACATTTCTGGCACACGAGGACCTTGATCTACGCCACCGGTTCCTGCAAGGCCACGCCATTCAACGTATCCCCTTGCCGCTTTACCGATATCGGAGGCACGATGCGAACATGACCAACGACGTAGAGCATTTGGCAAGATTCCAGAAACTCCTTGAGGAGAAGCACGACTTGGACGGAGAACGAACATGAAGCCGACACGGCTCGGAGCATTCGAGATTTCGGAGTTCTCGCTCCCCTACATCATTGCTGAAATTGGCGTAAACCACGAGAACTCGCTCGATACGGCCATCCGGCTCATCAACGAGGCTAAGCAAGGTGGCGCGCACGCCGCAAAGTTTCAGACTTACAGGGCAGACCTAATCGCGATGAAGGATTCTCCGGCCTATTGGGATCAAGCGGAGGAGCCTGCGAATTCGCAGCACGAACTCTTCCAACGATATGACTCGTTCGGGCCCAATGAATACGCTCAACTGGCGGCCCACTGTGCGAAGTCTGGAATTGACTTCATGTCGACTCCCTTTGACCTGCAGGCAGTTGAGGACCTCGACCCCCTCGTCGATGTTTTCAAAATCGCTTCGGCGGACATCACGAACATCCCTCTGCTGCGCCGAGTTGGGTCCAAACGCAAGCCTGTCATTCTTTCCACCGGGGCTTCTCGCATAGACGAGATCGACCGAGGCCTGGCAGAGTTGGAGCGTGCAGGTGCGGGAGAAGTGCTGCTACTTCATTGCATCCTCAACTACCCTACGGACGACGCAAATGCGAATCTCAGGATGCTCATGCACCTAAGGGATCACTACCCCAAGAGTTGGGTTGGTCTGTCCGATCACACGCGGCCGAGTCACGATAACATCGCCGCCGTCATCGCCTACTCCTTAGGAGCCCGGGTGATAGAGAAGCACTTCACACACGACAAGACCTTGCCTGGCAACGACCACTATCATGCTATGGACATGCACGATCTCGAAAGGATGGTGGCAACCCTGGAATGTACTCGCGGACTCCTGGGAGCTTCCACGTCGAAACTCCCCTTGGAAACTGAAGAACCCGCTCGCATGTACGCTCGGCGAGGCATCTGCGCCAGTCGAGATCTGCGGGCGGGGCAAGTGCTCACAGAGTCTGATCTGATCTGCTTACGACCCGTAGCCGGGATTGCTGCGGATGCGTGGGATGCAGTGGTTGGGAGCACACTTACGCGTGACATCGAGTCCGGGACTGGGCTTCTCTGGGCTGACCTACTGTCCGATGCGGTTTGATCTCTGCGGTGCGAGGGGGGGTGCGGGCGGTAAGACTCAACTGGTGCTATCGGTTGAACTTCACGCTCATGCCTAAGGCAATAACGTAGAATCAAAGGGCCTTTACGGACTCAAACAAGCGCATGTGATCCCGGGCCACGGCAGAGGTCCTTGCGAATTTATGAGTTTGAGTAGGCCCCCAACGGGACTGCAGGCTCGGAAATTGGAGAATCTACATGTCTAACAGTTTTGAAGAGCGCGGATACTTAGTTGTCCCCGACTTGATTTCCGAGACTCAACTGCATGCGCTTGAGGTCGAATTGGATGCTCTTTTCGAGTTGAATTCGAAAGACGGATTCAGCCCCGGTTCCGTTGCAATCAGCCCCGTTTGCCGAGCAATCACGTCGCCAGTCATCAATGTTCGAAGCATCAACTTGCTCGAATTCGTGGTGGCAGTTTTCAGCGAACTAGAGGCAGACCACGCTGAGCCGATTGAGAACTACGTGCTGACAGCATGCTCGGTTTTCCACGAGGAAGGCAACAGAAAGCCACTCTTTTGGCACACCGACTTGCGCCGTGGGATGTTTCGAGCACAGATCTACCTGCAGGGGGGGCAGCGTGGTTCGGGGGCCTTTAAGTACATTGGGGGGAGCCACAAGATGGTGTTCGACTCAGATTCACACAAGATGTCAGAGGCAGAGATGCTTCCATTGCTTCGCGACGAAGTGGTCTTTGATCAAGGTGCGGGAACTACTGTGATTTTTGATTCTTACGGACTTCACGGCAAGGACGTGTGCCTAGACGCACGCAGAACGATCATGATCGAATTTCAGGACCGTGGCTCCGCTGCCGTGAAAGAACGAATTGAGTTCGACACTTCTCACATGACGAGTTCAGTCTTGGACAGGATTCATCTGTTCCAGTCGGCTGCCAACCCGGAAACTTACAGCAACCAGCACGGTTCTTCAGGCCTCAAAAACCATGTTGCCATGAAATGGGACCAGCGATTGAGGTATCGCCTCTCAGAGCGCCTAGGGCGGTGAGACTGTGCGGAGTCAATTAGAAAGTGTAAAGATCTCGGCTAGGTCTTCTCCCGGCATTCTGTTTCCTAGGGGCTTTCGAGGGCGTCCGTTGACCCGCACTCGACAGTTGATTGGTCAGTAAAGGGCGATGAACGCCTACTTGTGCGACTCGCCCTCGGCGCGCTTGCTGTCGTACACCCGAGTTCGACAGTTGATAGGTGAGTGAAACGTCGATAGTCGTTGCGGGGCAATGACTATCGGCGTTTTGGCTGGTTTGGGGTGCGTATCTATGGGGTCTTGCGGGCGCGGCTTCGGGGCGGGTGGGCTGGCGCGGTGGCGAGGATGAGTGGCGGGGTGGGGACGGTGCAGGCGTCGAGGATGGCCTGGGCGTCGGGGGTGATCTCGGTGCGCTGGCGGACGGTGCCGGCTGTGCCGGCGAGGTCGACGGCGTGGATGCGGTCCAGTTCGCGGGCGATGG